>JAICZH010000129.1 GCA_025933775.1 Chitinophagaceae bacterium | reverse complement strand
TTTAAAAAACGTTGAATCCACATATAATAGTTCCTGGCCTTGAACTTCAGTACCTGTTTTCATATCTTCACCGCCGCTTTGTACTCGAACAAAAGATTTTATCTCAGGAACATTTTGCGCAAATCTTGGTCCCTGCAAATAACCTGTGTTTGGGTCTTTACGTCCTTTGCCTCCATTTTTATCAATGCTTTGCGTTGTTATACGATAAATGTTATTTACATTTTTGTGAAAGCGATCATAACTCACTTCATCTTTTACATATAAAATAATGAGCATGGCGCAAGCAAGGCCAATGCTTAATCCTGCAATATTGATGAAAGAATAAATCTTATTTCTTGCAAGATTTCTGAAAGCGATTTTAAAATAATTTTTAAACATGGCTTAAATATTTTTTATTTGTCTGAATCACGGATTATTTGGATTAAAAGATTTCACTGATTTATTTTATTCACAACTCACTACTCACCACTCACTCCCGATAGCTATCGGGATCATTCTGTTCTCAAACTCTTTACCGGATTTGCAACCGCCGCTTTTATTGCCTGGAAACTTACTGTTATCAATGCAATCAACAAGGCTACAATTCCTGCAATTAAAAATACCCACCAGCTTATATTAATTCTGTATGCAAAACTTTGCAGCCATTTATTCATTGCCCACCATGCAACAGGAAATGCAATCAATGCAGCAATTAAAACCAGCTTTGCAAAATCTTTTGAAAGCATTGCAACAATGCCGTGTACACTTGCGCCCAAAACTTTTCTTACACCAATTTCTTTAGTGCGTTGTTCTGCTGCATAAGTAACAAGGCCAAACAAACCAAGACAACCAATAAAAATGGCGAACACGGCAAACGTTATAAAAAGCTTTCCTGTTTGTTGCTCTGCAGTATAAATGTTATTGAAATCAGCATCCATAAACGAATATTGAAATGGCTGTCCGGGAACCATAGTTTTCCATAAAGACTCAACACGGCTTATAATTGATGAAATATTTTTTGTATTAATGCGCAATCCAATGCTGCCTGTGTTTTCGCCTTCCTGAATAATAAGCGGACCCACATGCTGGTGCATAGAACTGAAATTAAAATCTTTCACCACACCGATTACATGATAGACAATTGCGCCATTAATATTTCCATTATTAAAATTGGGACGGTATAATGTTTCTTTAAACGGATCTTTGAAACCAAGAATTTTTAATGCGGCTTCATTTAAAATAACTGCTGTTGAATCTGAAGGAAAATCTTTTGAAAAATTTCTTCCCTGCGCCATTTGCATATCAAGCGTTGGAATATAATTTTCATCTACATAAAAATTAGTGAGCACAACGGCTTTGCTTGCATCAAACGTAGCATCGCGAAACCAACCTTCATTATCAAAGTTGGTTCCCGTAGGAAGATCGCCGCTAATGGTTGCATTGGTTATTCCCGGAATATTCAATAATTCATTTCTGAAAGCATGAACTTGTTTATCGAGATAATAAGCATTATGTAATATTAAAACCTGGTTGCGGTTGTAGCCAATCTTTTTACTTCTTATAAAATTAAGCTGGTTGTAAATTACAATGGTTCCAATTATAAGCATAATTGAAATACAAAATTGAAATACTACGAGGCTGCTGCGCAACCAACTGCTTTTGAAACCATTTGCCACCTTGCCTTTCAGCACATGCATGGGCTTGAAAGAAGATAAATAAAATGCAGGATAACTTCCGGCAATACATCCAACCAAAAAAACCAATGCAACCATTATGGGAAAAAGCCATGTAGAAAATAATGTGCTTACATACATTTCTTTTCCTGAAAGCTGGTTGAATAAAGGAAGTAATAATGCTGCAAGTAAAATGGCGAGCAACAATGAAATGAAACTTAATAAAACAGATTCCGTTAAGAATTGTATAATGAGATGAGAACGCAATGAGCCTGCAACTTTTCTTATGCCTACTTCTTTTGCACGGTTTGCAGAACGTGCCGTAGAAAGATTCATAAAATTTACGCAAGCAATTAATAAAATAAAAATAGCTATTACTGAAAAAATGTACACATAAGTAATATCTCCGTTGGCTTCTATTTCATATTGTTTATCTGAATGCAAATGAATATCGGTAAGCGGCATTGCATGATAAATAAAATGATTGCCTTTGGCTGTTAAATCTTTTAATGAAGCATGTAATTGACCTTGCAAGTCTTTAGCGAGATAATTATTAATAGTGGCATCAATATCTTTTTGCAATTTTTGTTGAGTAACGCCAGGACGCACCAGCACATAATTGTAGGTGTTGTTGCTAAGCCATGAATCATTATCTTTTCCTCTTGGGCGAATGAAACTGAAATGAAAATGCGATTGCTTTGGTATATCTTTTATTACGCCGGTTATTTTGCAGTTGGTATTATTATCAACAAATAAAGTTTTACCAACAACATCAGTGCTGTTAAAATATTTTTTAGCAGTGGTTTCATCAATCACAATTGAATTAGGTTCTTTTAATGCAGTATTCGGATCGCCTTCAATCATTGGTACTGTAAACACTTTAAAAAAAGTGGAATCAGCGAAAGCTGCGTGATGATCCTGCACATTTTGATTATCTTTTTTTATAAGAATATCGCCCTGATAATTTACTCTTGTTATTTCTTGTATATCGGGGAAATCTCTTTTTAATGCAGGAGCTAATGGATCGGGCGCTACAGCAAAAATTGCTGAGGTATTATTAAAATAAATATCTGCATCAATGCGATAAATTCTATCTGCATTTACATTATATTTATCATAGCTCAATTCATCTTTCACATATAAAACAATCAGCAAACAAACTGCAAGCCCTGCTGCAAGGCCAATAATATTTATAGCAGAAAAAACTTTATTCTTCCACAAGTTTCTTAATGCAACTTTAAAATAATTTTTAAACATTGATTGATCCGTGTTTTAAAGCCCATCTAACTTTTAGGGCAAGATAATTTAATGTCGTTTATATTAATAAGTCTCTTGCAAAGTCCCCCCTTCGGAGGGATTTAGGGAGGCCTTACTCTGTTCTTAAATTTTTCACAGGATTTGCCACTGCTGCTTTTATCGCCTGAAAACTTATTGTTATTACCGCAATCAACAATGCAATCAATGTGGTAATTGCAAACACTACCCAGCTAATATTTGTTTTATAAGCAAAGTTTTGCAACCATTTATTCATTACCAGCCATGCAATGGGCGATGCAATAACAACAGCAACAATAACCAGTTTCAAAAAATCTTTTGACAACAATGCAACAATGCTTGTAACGCTTGCTCCCAAAACTTTTCTTACGCCGATTTCTTTTATGCGTTGTTCGGTGCTAAATGTTGCCAAACCAAATAAACCCAAACAAGAAATGAGTATTGCAACAATTGTAAAATCTCTAACGATTGCAGACAACCTGTTTTCTGCATCATAATTTTTTTGAAAATCTTCATCCAAAAAACTGTATGAAAAAGGTTCTGTCGCGTTTAAATTGTGCCAGGTATTTTGAATCGTTTGCAGTATCGAATTTATATTGCCTTGTTTTGTATGAACAATCATATAATTAAACAGCGGCGGTGTGAGAAGTTGAAAACCATATGGCTTAATGGCTACGTGCAAATCTTCAAAATGAAAATCTTTTACTACACCAATAACAGAAAAGTAATAAGTGCTGTCATTAAAAGTAAAATGCAATTTTTTTCCAATCGTTTGCTGCGGAGAAGCAAAGCCCAATTGCTTTACAGCGGTTTCATTTAAAATCAGATTGCCCGATGTATCAGATGCATAAAATTCATTGGAAAATAAACGACCGGCAACCGGTTGTATATTCAATGTATGCAAGTAACTCGTATCAATGTAATTCATTTCTACATCTTTGCCTTCCTGCATACTTTTTCCTTCCGTGGCAAAAATATTATCAGAAAAATTGGTGATGCCGGGATAATATAATGAAGCGCCAACGTCAGCAACAGATGATTGTTTTATTAATTCATTTTTTAATGACGGATAAATCTTCTTTGCATTCTGGCTGCGCAATGCAATTACAACTTGCCTGTCTTTATCAAAACCTAAATCTGCAGAGCGCAAATAATTCATTTGCTTTGCAATTACAACTGATGCAATAATCAATATCACTG
This sequence comes from Chitinophagaceae bacterium, assembly GCA_025933775.1. GTDB lineage: Bacteria > Bacteroidota > Bacteroidia > Chitinophagales > Chitinophagaceae > Ginsengibacter. Next base: position 2,268 of record JAICZH010000129.1, on the reverse strand, counting down.
AAATAACAAACTGAAATATTACCAATCCTTTTCTCAATGAAACAGCAGCCAATGAATTGGAAAATTTTCCTTTTAAAACTTTTGCCGGTTTAAATGAGGATAAGTAAAATGCGGGATAGCTTCCTGCAAGCAAACCAGTGATTATTGAAAGCAATAAAAATGCTGCGAGTAATAAAATATCTTTTGAAAAAGACAATGAAAGATTTCGTGATGAAACAAAATTAAAAGCAGGCAACAACAATTCTGTAAAAATAATGGCGAAAGCAAATGCAATAAGGCTCATTAATACACTCTCACCAAGAAATTGAATGATTAAAGATTTTTTTTCTGCGCCTAAAACTTTTCGCACGCCCACTTCTGAAGAACGCTTTGCTGATTGCGCTGTAGCAAGGTTCATAAAATTGATGCACGCAATTAATAAAGTAAATAAAGCAATGGAAGCGAGAATATATAAATAAGTTTTGCTGCCGCCCTGCGTTACATTGCTTTTTACATCTTCATCCAAATGAATTTTTGTAAGCGGAACTAAAAATTGTTTTTTGTTGAAGCCATTTGCTTTTAAATCTTTGCCTGCATATTTTTCAATAAACGCGGGAAATTTTGATTGCAATTTTTTTGCATCGGTGCCTCGTTGCACCAGCAAATAAGTAAAATACATATTGTTGTTAGCAAGGTTAGCACCTGCATTTTTTATAAAATCTGCTACGCTTCCGCCCATCATGCTCATAAAAAATCTTCCGTCAATGTGAGAAGGTTTATCAATAGGTTTAAAAACGCCGGTTACTAAATAATCATGATCGCCATTGGTGCTGCTACTTATATGAATTACTTTGTTTAATGCCGGCTCATTGCCAAAAAGTTTTTTTGCAATATCATCATTTATAACAATCGTATTCGGATTGCTCAAAGCCGTAGTAGGGTTGCCTTCTACAAAATTGTAAGTAAACATTCTGAAGAAAGTAGAGTCGGCGAGATAACCTTTTGTTTCATAAAAAGATTTTATTGCCCCGCCGGTTTTTGGCTGATATTGCAATAAGGTTTTATCTTCTGAAAATAATCTTACCAGTCTTGTTGTTTGTTTAATTTGCGGAAATGACTGCTTCATCATTTCGCCCATTGCTGCGGGTGTATTGGGACCTTTTTGAAAATTACCTAGACCAATAAACTGAGTGCCTAACTGGTAAATATTTTTAGCATTTTTTTGGTACGCATCGTAACTGGTTTCATTCAAAATATATAATGTTATCAACATGCAACATGTTAAACCAACAGACAAACCAATTATGTTGATGAGAGAAAAAATTTTATTCTTCATCAAATTGCGCCATGCGATTTTGAAATAATTTTTAAACATTGTTTGAATATTTTATTTACTTTCTGAATCACGGATTTTTTTGGATTAAAAGATTTCACAGATTTGTTTTATTCACTTTCACAACTCACCATTCACGTTTCTCATTCCGTTCTCAAACTCTTCACCGGATTTGCCACTGCTGCTTTTAATACGTGAAAAATAATTGTTGCCAATGCTATAAATACCGAAAGCAAACCAGCCGCGATAAAAATCCACCATTGCATATTGATGTGGTATGTATAACCATCGAGCCATTTTTGCATAGCAAACCATGCAACAGGCGAAGCAATTGCAAATGATATAATAACCAGTTTTATAAAATCTTTCGACATTAAAGAAGTAATGTTAAACACAGAAGCGCCTAATACTTTGCGCACACCAATTTCTTTCGTGCGATTTTCTGCTGAATAAGCTGCAAGCGCAAACAAACCAAGACATGAAATAAAAATGGTAAGCGCTGCAAACAGTGAAGCTAAATTTTTGGTGCGTTGTGTATCATCAAATTTTCTTGCATAAGCTTCATCCGCAAATACGTATTCAAATGGATATTGAGGATTATATTCTTTAAATATTTTTTCTATTTTGGCAAGATTAGCAGCAGTATTATTTGCTGCGTTTAATTTTAAATGAAGAACATATCCACTACTGTTGCCAGGTCCAAAAATCATCATCGGGTCAATGTCTTTTTGATAAGGTGATTCGAGAATAAAATCTTTTATCACACCTACCACATGCCATTGTTGCGTATTATCGTCGGTTGATTTTATCATAGTTCCAATTGGATGTTGCAGGCGCATACTTTTTACTGCAGTTTCATTCAGCATTACGGCATTGCTATCGGTTGGATAATTGTATATATCAATATCACGGCCTGCGATTAATTTTACACCAATTGTTTTTACAAAATCTGCATC
>JAICZH010000153.1 GCA_025933775.1 Chitinophagaceae bacterium | reverse complement strand
CCATTATTACAAAATAATGGGAACAAGCCATATTCACCATTGTCAACCGTTTCTACATGTGATAATAAAAAATTATCAGCCCGAATCATGAACACACCATTTTCTTCAAAATTTTCAATTGTAACATTTTTCAAAACAAATCCGTCTCCATTGTCGCGAACAGTAATTCCGTTTTCTTCATCTCCCGGATTTTGAATAATTACTTTTTCCGACGGATCGCATATCAATCCAATTAACTGAATTGCCGGCTTATTTACCAGGACGGCTTCTTTATAAATACCAGCTTCAATATTAATAATATCGCCTGGCGCTGCAGCGTCAACTGCTGCCTGTATGGAGCCTCCGCGATGAACCACGATGCCTGCGTTTTTATTTTTTCCATTGATACCATCATTACATAGAGATGAGGAATTTTTTTTGCAACTGGTAAATACTGTTGCAATTGTGAACGCAAACACAATTAAACCGACCACATTTTTAGATAAAAATTCAGGCCGCCCGAACCGAAGTAAATGTTTCATTTGTAACCTCCTTTTTAAATTATTAGTGAATGTTTAAACAGTTTTGATGAGTGCATTGAGAAGGTTAGCTTAAAAGAATTCCTGTAAATCTTAGGCTCGTATGATAAACCAATTCCGTGGCCGCCCACCTGCAATTTTGCCAGGCTTATTAAGTGCCTGCCTCTTTTAAGCCTGCCCGTAAAAGCTGACAAACCTTAAAATAGAAATGCCGGCAGACTGCGCGTTTTTATAAATTATTCATTATAGTTTCAAACTAATGCCTACAGAATAAGCATTTCCTTTTTTCAACCGACGTAAAAAGGTTTGCCAATCATTCTGAACAAAAAGCTTCGCTTTCTTTTTATTTTTGCCTGATGCGATGAAAAAAGGAACGCTTGTAACCATCGCCGCTGCTCCTCCCAGGACCATTCCTCCACCAGTCAGGCTGCCCCGTGGAAAAATATCAAATGGCTCATCAGGGTCAGCATTTTTAACAGCATTTGTTCCAATGATAGCGCCTGCAATGGCAACTCCTGCGCCTGCACCCAGTAGTATCCATGCCGCTGTTTTTTGGTTATGTGATGTTTTAAGTAAAAGGTCGCCCATTTTGTGTTGCGCACTTATAGGTGAATCAGGCTTATCAATTTGTGCGTTAACTTTAAAAATATTACTAAAAAAAATCAACAATAAGATTGATAATATCTTTTTCATGGCTTACTATTTTAGCTTTATAATAAACTAATGGTTGAGATCTTTAATTTTTTGTTATTTCTATTAACATTTGTAATCCTTAAAAATAAAATTCAAACCGAAGCGCAGGCCAAAGATTCAGTGACTTCAAAAGAATAATGGATGAAGTTTCACTTTCCGGTAAATAAAATACCCCTGCATCAATGGTAATACCGTTTTTGATATTTTTAAACGGAATGTCTTTTCCCACAGTGAGATTCAACGTGAATTTTTGGGGAGATTCTGCAGCAGGAAAAAAAGTAGTTCCCTGTCGGAAGAACCATGTTTTTTGATTTATCCTTGTATCTTTTTTTCCTAAATACAGCCGGTGTTCCAGGCTTATCGCAGTCCAGATCATTCCCAATGTTGAAGCCGCTCCTGCATTCAATCCCAACTGGCTGACGTTGGCAATCCTATAGGTTATTCCTGCATGTATAAGTTCGGGCCCCGAAATGCCGGCAACGATTCTTAATTTAGGAGGAATATCTGTCTGTGCAGCAAGATTTAAACTAAACACAAATAACATAACAATCGCCGTTACAAATTTCATAATGCTTAAAATTTATGAGGCTATTGAATAATTAAAGGAGGAACCGTTTTGTCTTGTTAAGAATAGTAAAATTAAAATGGATCATTTCTTTGTGATTGTAAAAAGGCGACAATTTTCTGATAATAATTATTTTTTCAGGCCCCCGAGTTTGCTTGAAATAAAAATCAGATGAAATAAAAACGACATTATTAATAAATTACATATATATTTATATCGATTTTCAAATCCCCTGATGATACCACTTTGAAATAGCCACCAGAATTTAATATTTTCAAATGGTTTCAACTTTTCAGATAAAGCCTGCGGCTATATTACAACCTTTTATAAGCTCTTATTCTTTAAGACAATTTAATACCGGAGCATTGGTAATGCCACAACCCATGCATGCAGTTCATGAATATTACATGACCTTTTTTCTGAAGGATAAATTTGGAGAATTGAGAGATAATTCCGGAAATTTTCAGCGCAGAGCGTCTAACTCGCTTTGTACCCTTTTTACGGAACCGCAAGGCTGCGTTTATTATAAAGGAGATTATGTTATATTCTGTGTACAGTTTAAATCCAACGGCATATTTGCAATTTTGGGCATTCCTCAAAAAATATTAATAAATGCCATTTTCCCGCTTGGTGATATTTTGGGAGATGAAGATAACCTCTTACTTACTGAACAACTTCAATTCTCTGCAAATATATTTGAAATGGCCAGGTGCATGAATTCGTATCTCATCAAAATGCTTTTGAGTCAAAAGCACAAAGTTTACACAGATATTATTGCCGGTATTTCCGATATTATTCTCCATAATAAAGGTGTTATATCCGTGGATGCGCTTGCGCTTTATGGCTGCATGAGCAGGCGCAATTTTGAAAGAAGGTTTATAGATGAAGTAGGCATATCTCCCAAATTGTATGCACGCATAACCAGGTTTTACAATGCACTTGAAAACAAAATGCTGCATCCGGACAAGAACTGGACAGATATTGTGTATGAAAATGGTTATTATGACCAGTCACACTTTATAAAAGAGGTAAAACTTTTTTCTTCCAAAAGCCCGGACGAGCTTTTTAAATATACTCCCCCGCCAACAGAAAATTTTACACAAAAGGTAGAGTACTAAATCAGTAGCAGCCCCGATGAGGCCCGGTACATTTCAGTTACTGCTAAAAAACTGGCATGGCATTTTTTTATATTTCTTAATTTCATTTTAATTAAATAAAGCAAGAACAGTTGGAAAAAATCCCAAACCAATAGAATTCTGCAATTAGAAAAAACAAATAAAATAAAACCATTTAATGAAAAGAGAGCTCACTTCATGGTACAGCCCTTCCGTAAACAGGGAAATGCCCATCGCTACTTATGGTGGTTATGGTTTTGCGCTTTTGTTAATCCCTACGGCTGCGGCTGATTACCTGGAATATGAACGGTTTCAATTAATAGATTCTATTGCACCGTTTATCGAATCAGGGAAAGTAAAAGTGTTTTCTATCAACAGCATGAACAATGAAAGTTGGATGCATCCTACGATGTGGGGCGCGCATAAAGCCATTCGCCATAATGAATTCAATCACTATGTTTTCAATGAAGTAATTCCTTTTATCAAAAACAGCACTTCGGCGGAAACACCCATAATAACCTGTGGCGCAAGCTTTGGCGCGCTTCACAGTATGAATTTATTTTTGAAAAGGCCAGATTTAATCCATGGCGTAATTGCCATGAGCGGTGTTTATGATTTACACGAATACACAAAAGGTTATGATGATGAGCAGGTTTATTTTAATTCGCCGATGAATTATATGCCTAACCTTACGGATAGCTGGTATTTGGATAAAATCCGCAAAAGCAATCACATCCATATTTTATCAGGAAGCGGCGAATTTGAGGATCCCGGCGCTGCGGGCAGGTTTGCCAAAGTATTATACGACAAAGGGATAAATTATGAGCTGGATATCTGGGGGAATGATATGCGGCACGATTGGCCCACATGGCGCGACATGCTTCCCTATTATCTTGATTCTAGATTCTGATTGGCAGTAAATAAACAAATACTTCGCGTTTTTGTTTTGCAAAAAAAGCAAAACATTTCCTATATAATCTTCAACTTTATTTTCCATT
>JAICZH010000126.1 GCA_025933775.1 Chitinophagaceae bacterium | reverse complement strand
AATAACGGTTACGCATAAACGTAATTTTTATTCTCCACGTAGTTATCTTTATCAAAAAAAATGCAAAGAAATTTTTTCAATGTTTTAATCATTGCTATAATCTTTTCATGCTCTTGCAATAAATATGCAGCAACTAACAGAATGTATAAACGCCAGTCAAAAGATTTAGCAAAGATTATAAAGCAATCACCCAAAAATGATATTTACAATCAATCTTCAGGATGGGTGGGCACTACAAATTTTGGCTTGAGGAAACCTGATTTTGTAATTATACATCACACTGCAGAAAATAGTTGCGATCAAACTTTGAAAACCTTTACTACACCCGCTTCGCAAGTAAGCGCTCATTATGTAATTTGTAAAGATGGTTCGGTACATCACATGCTGAACGATTACCTGCGTGCATGGCAGGCTGGCATTAGTTCCTGGGGCAATGATAAAGATGTTAATTCATCATCCATCGGCATTGAACTTGATAATAATGGATACGATACTTTTCCTGCTGCGCAAATAAACAGTTTACTAACGGTGCTGGCTACCCTAAAAAAATCGTATAATATCCCCACTGCTAATTTTATCGGCCATGAAGATATTGCACCCACAAGAAAACGAGATCCTAATGTACATTTCCCCTGGCAATTGCTTGCCCAAAATGGTTATGGCTTTTGGTACGATGATACAACAACTATTTCGGTGCCGGATAATTTCAATAATCTGCAGGCATTAAGAATTATCGGATATTCGGTGAAAGACAGCGCCGCAACTATTGAAGCATTTAAAAGACATTTTGAAATGCAGGATAGCAGCCGGGTTCTTACAGATGCTGATAAAAAAATTTTATACGATCTGATGATGAAGTATGAATAAATGAAAATTGATTTGAAAAAATAAAACTTCTTCAATCGCTGTTTCTTTTTTTTTACAAAATGGTTTTTTGGCAACAAACTTTTTTGAGTGTTACTTTACTGAAATTATTTTTTAGTCATGCATCTTGTTTCGGTTATAGATAAAATTTCAGAAAAAGAATTTCTTGCAGTTCCATTACTCATTTATAAAAATGATCCCAATTTTATTCGCCCGCTTAATAAAGATGTGAATGATGTTTTTGATTCAAAAAAAAATAAAGCATTCCGTTTTGGCGAATGCACGCGCTGGCTTTTAAAAGATGAAAATGAAAAATGCATTGGCCGGATTGCTGCCTTTGTAAATAAAAAATATAAAAACAAAGGAGACGAGCAACCTACAGGTGGCATTGGTTTTTTTGAATGCATCAACGATCAGCAGGCAGCCGATATGTTGTTTGATGTGGCTAAAAGCTGGCTCATGCAACGTGGAATGGCAGCCATGGATGGGCCTATCAATTTTGGCGAGCGCGATCGCTGGTGGGGGCTTGTTGTTACAGGTTTTAAACCACCCATTTATTTAATGAATTACAATCCGCCTTATTACGTTTCTCTTTTTGAAAAATACGGCTTTAAAAATTTTTATAATCAAATATGCTGGCACATGTTTGTTCAGCATCAGCTTAATGAAAAATTTTTTGAACAGGATAAAAAATATAACGCCAATTCGGAATACAAAGCGGCTCACATAAAAAAGAATGATTTAGAAAAATTTGCAGCCGATTTTAGTGTCGTTTACAACAAAGCGTGGGCAAAGCACGAAGGCAATAAACAATTAAGTAAAGAAATGGCTTACAAAATGTTTAAAGCCATGAAGCCGGTAATAGATGAAAAAATTATTTGGTTTGTATATCATAATGATGAGCCGGTTGCCTTTTGGATTAATCTGCCGGAGCTTAACCAGATTTTTAAATACTTACATGGCAAGTTTGATTTTTTTTCCAGGCTTAAATATTTATGGCTAAAGAAAAAAGGGGTATGTAATAAAATTACCGGAATTGTGTTTGGTGTAGTGCCCGAATACCAGGGAAAGGGAATTGATTATTATATGATAGTAGAAGGCGCCAAAGTAATTCAGAAAAAAAGACATTATAATGAATTTGAAATGCAATGGCAGGGCGATTTCAATCCGAGAATTTTAAACATGTCAAAAAATTTGGGCGCCGCTCAAAGCAGGGTGCTCGCAACTTACCGCTATCTTTTCGACAGGAGTAAAGAATTTAAAAGGCATCCGGTTTTGAATTGAAAAAAATTAATTTCCAGCAAAGATTATAGAATAGCCATATAATAATTATCACTATTAAAATTGTAAATTTGTTCTCTTCATTATGGATAAATTTATTGTTTCAGCAAGAAAATACCGGCCTCAGAATTTTAATACCGTTGTTGGCCAATCGCATATAACTACTACATTAAAAAATGCCATTAAAAATAATCAGCTGGCTCATGCATTTTTATTTTGCGGGCCGCGTGGCGTAGGCAAAACAACTTGTGCCAGAATTTTGGCAAAAACGATAAACTGCGAAAACAGAACATCTGATGGAGAAGCCTGTAATACTTGCCAATCCTGCGTTTCGTTTGATAACGGCGCTTCTCTTAATATTCATGAACTGGATGCTGCCAGCAATAATTCGGTAGAAGATATTCGTACATTGGTAGAACAAATAAGATTTGCTCCGCAAGCGGGAAAATACAAAGTATATATTGTAGATGAAGTGCACATGCTTAGCGCCCAGGCTTTCAATGCATTTTTAAAAACATTGGAAGAGCCGCCGCCATTTGCTATTTTTATTTTAGCTACTACCGAAAAACATAAAATACTTCCCACCATTCTTTCGCGTTGCCAGATTTTTGATTTTAAAAGAATCACCAATCATGATACCGTTGAACATTTGCAGCAAATTTGTGAAAAGGAAAATATAAACGCAGATAAAACTGCACTGCACATTATTGCTCAAAAAAGCGAAGGTTGTTTAAGAGATGCACTAAGTATTCTTGATAAAATTGTAAGCTTTACCAATGGAGAACTTACTTATGCCAATACACTTGAACATTTAAATATACTGGATGAAGATTATTATTTCAGATTTATGGAAGCCATGCAAATGCAAAATGCCGGCAATGCTATTTTATTGTATGATGAAATAAACGGGAAAGGTTTTGAAGGAGATTTGTTATTAAATGGCCTGGCGGAGTTTATGCGAAACCTTTTGGTAAGCAAAGATGCAAAGGTGGCTGTGCTTCTTGAAGTATCAGAAGGATTTAAACAGCGATACCTTGATGCTGCTTTGCATACAGATGCTGCTTTTATACTGAGCGCTTTAAATATTTTAAACGAAGCCGAAATTAACTACCGTCAGGCAAGAAATAAACGGCTGCATGTAGAACTTACTTTAATAAAACTTTGTTACCTGCAGCAAGCAATTGAACTGATAAATGAAGATGGCATCGTAAATAAAAAAAAACAGGTTGAACGGATGAAGCCCGTTGCCTTTAAGGCGATTGCTGCCACTTCAATTAAAGAAAAACCGGGCAAGAATTTCACCGGAAATATTAATTCTGCATCTGTTTTACAGAATCAAAAAAATAAAAAGGAATCACTCCCAGAGGCAACCCTGGTAATAGAAGAAATTTCCAAACCAATAATTAATAAAGCTTCTTCCGATCACACTCAAATTACTAACGGTAACGCACACACGAAAATAAAAAAATTAAGGCAACTCGAAAAAATAAGGCAAGAAGTCGCACTCGAAAATAAAAATAATGGCAACAATGTAAAGGAACTGAATGAAGAAGAACTGTACATTGCCTGGGGGACGTATATTGAAAGGCTTCGTAAAAATAATAACCATTCAGGAGTAGCTAATTTTAAATCAGCAAGCCTTCATATCGTGGACAATAATTGCATTGAAATAATAACCGAAAATAATATTCAGCAAAAATTTATTGAAACCGAAAGAGCCTCTCTGATTGCACACCTTCAAACCCATTTTAATAATCGGTTTTTAACCTATCGCGTAATGGTTCACGAAAATGAAAATAATAATAAGGTTGCCGAAAAACCTCTCACTACTAAAGAACAATATTTAAAAATTATTGAAGAATATCCTTTGGTAAAACAACTGAAAGACAGCCTCGGCTTGCAACTGGATTATTAGGTGCTGCAAATTTGGTGTATAAAAAAAATTTTTTGGAGCATCGGGATGAGTTATATTTCACAATATGACATTATTTTTACCGTTCTATTAATCTTTACCCTAAGTCATCATGTTTATATATAAACTCCTCCGATTCTTTTTTTTTATTTTTTTTATGTTGGAAGCGTATGCCGCCCACTCGCAAAGCTCAGTCTTTACGCAACATAATGACTTATACCGAACCGGATGGAATAGCAATGAGATTTTATTAAATACAAAAAATGTAAATAAAAATTCATTTGGGAAAATATTTTCATGCAGTGTGGACGACCAAATATATGCACAACCATTAGTAGTATTGAATGCAAATATTCCCGGGCAGGGAAATAAAAATATTGTAATTGTGGCAACAGTTAATAATTCTGTTTATGCATTTGATGCTGACAACGGTGGTAACCCTTACTGGCAAATTAATTTAACCCCACAAGGATCAAGGGTAATAAAAAATGCAGATATGAAGGGCGCCTGCGGGGGAAACTATCAAGATTTTAGCGGTAATATGGGAATAGTGGGCACGCCGGTAATTGACTCTTCTACCAATACGATGTATTTGGTTGCAAGAAGCGTTACAATTGGGCAGAGCAGTGTTTTTCAACAATACCTCCATGCCATAGATGTTACTACCGGAAACGAAAAACCTAACAGCCCTGTTTTAATAACGGCTCAAATTGCCGGTACTGGAAGTGGAGGTACTGCAGGAGTCATTACATTTAATCCTCAAAAGCAAAATCAGCGTGCAGGCTTGCTGCTGTTAAAGGGTATAGTTTATATTACGTGGTCTTCGCATTGCGATTGGGCGCCTTATCATGGTTGGGTTTTAGGCTATGATAAAAATTCCTTGCAACAACAAATAATTTATAACGATACACCCAATGGATATAATGGTGGAATATGGATGAGCGCTGCAGCGCCATCAGCCGATGATTCAGGAAATATTTATCTTGCAACTGGAAATGGTTCTGTGGGAACCACCGGCAACCCTGAAAATTTGACTAATCGTTCCGAAAGCGCTCTGAAGCTTGTCCCATCCGGCGATTCATTAAGAGTAAGCAGTTTTTTTACTCCAAATAATTATCCCGATCTCGAATCGCACGACAGAGATTTCGGCGTGGCAGGAATGTTGCTTATTCCAAATACGAATCGTGTTTTAACAGGTTGTAAAGATGGAAATTTATATCTTTTGGATCGCAATAATATGGGCGGGTATAATGCATCCGGCAATAATGTTGCTCAAACGATAACGCTTGGAACAAATGTTTGGATTCTTCGATCTTCACTTGGTTATTATAAAGGCGAGCAAAAAGAATTTATTTATTCATGGAGTGAAAAAGCATCCTTATATGCTTTTCCTTATGATCACACTGCGGATACTTTGGATGTAAAAAATGCAATTAAAAGTTGTATTCAGGGACCCACTGGCGGCAATGGTTCTTTCTTCTCCTTATCATCGAATGGGTCAACCGATTCCACCGCTATTTTATGGGTAAATCAGGCAGCAAACGGAGCAAATGCAAACCAGGCGGTAGTTACAGGAGTTTTAAGAGCTTTTAGCGCTACAGATGTTACAAAAGAATTATGGAACTCTGAGCAATATCCGATTGATAATCCCGGAAATTATGCAAAATTTAATTGTCCCACCATAAGCAATGGAAAAGTATATCTTGCTACGTTTTCAAATAAATTAATGGTATATGGATTAAGAAATTCTTCAGATACTTGCTCATCCGTCAATATAGCTTTGAATAAACCGCCTGTTGCTTCTACAACTGCGCCAGGATTGCCGGCTTCTGCCGCGTTTGATGAAAATATGTGTACCCGCTGGGGAAGTTACGCACAGGATTCGCAATGGATTTATGTTGACCTCGGCGCCCGTTACGATTTATGCGAAGTAGTGTTAAGATGGGAAGTAGCGTTGGGTAAAGATTTTAAAATCCAGGTTTCAGAAGATGCAGTGAACTGGACAACGATAGACTCAATTGTTGGAAATATAAACCGCGATGATTATTTACCGCTTCAGGGAAGTGGAAGATATGTAAGAATGTTTGGAATGTCAAGAGGCACTCCATTTGGATTTTCAATATGGGAATTTAAAGTGTATGGCACATTAAGCCAGTACCAATGCAGCAAACCATCCAATCTTTCCGTTTCGGATATTTATGCGAATGCGGCTTCATTACATTGGCAAGGCAACGGCTCTGCAAAATTTAATATTCAATATAAAATTGCATCTGATACAAACTGGACAACTCTTGCATCCGATACCAATTTTATTAAACTTTCCAATCTAACTTGTGGAACAGATTATTTGTTTCAAATACGAAATCTGTGCAATGTTTCCGATTCAGGAAATTATTCGCCGGCAACCGGCTTCACTACTTTATCATGCACTTCAATCAGCACATCCGGAAAAATTTGCCCGGCGGGAAGTACTACACTTTCTATAAACTTATCGGGAACTACTTATCAATGGCAGGTAGATACCGGAACGGGCTTTACAAATATTGTTGATAACAGCAATTATAACGGCTCTGCAACGCCAAGTCTT
>JAICZH010000062.1 GCA_025933775.1 Chitinophagaceae bacterium | reverse complement strand
GGCATCAGCTTTGGCGTTGACAGGATTTATGATGTAATGAATGAGCTGAATATTTTTCCTGAAGAAATTAATAAATCAACCACTGTTTTATTTTTTAATTTAGGTAAAGAAGAATCCAAAATAGCATTTAAAGAAATGCAACTTTTACGCAACAATGGAATCAGTTGTGAATTGTTTTATGAAAATGCAAAAATGGACAAGCAGTTTAAATATGCTGCAAAAAAAAATATTCCCTTTGCAGTAATAATCGGTTCTAATGAAGTGCAACAAAAAACTTGCGTGGTAAAAGATCTTGTAAAAACGCAACAGCAAACCATCCCTTTAGAAAACCTTTCTTCCTTTTTTAAAATATAAACAGGTTACTTTGTTTAAAATTTGCGATTAATAATCAAAATGAATTATCTTATACAAAAACATTCAATCCAAAAAACTTAAAACAATAATTTATGAAATCTTTTTCCAGGCTGATAGTTTTCTGTACGGTGGTTGCATTTTTATTTTCATCATGCCACAAAAAAAATGATGAAGGCAAAATGGTTCCCAAAAATGCAATGATTGTAATTCATCTGAACACTAAATCGCTTATGCAAAAACTTCCGTGGGATGATATTAAAAAATCTTATTGGTACAACGAGGCAATGACGGAGTATGAAAAAAATTATCATGCCGATACGTCGCTAAAAAAAATATTGGAAAACCCCGCCAAAAGCGGAATTAATCTGGATGGAGGGTTGATATTTTTTATTACCAAAAATGCAGGAACCGAAGGTGAAGCAATAGTAGAAGGGCAAATTAAAAACGAAAAAGATTTTGAGCAATTCAATAAAAGCATGAACGAAAATGCAACTACAAAAACAGATGGCGGCTTAAATATACTTACGCTGAAAGATGATAATGTAGTGGCATGGAATGACAAAAATTTTATTTACGCATTTGACGCCGGCCACGCAAAAGAAAAATTTAATGCAATGACCGACAGCACAGCCAATCAAAATAATCCCGCTCCATTGGTTGATAGAAGCGTTACACTTTCTTCAGTTTGCAAAAATCTTTTTTCATTAAAAGAAGATAGCAGCCTTGCAGAAAATGAAAAATTTTCTAACCTCATAAAAGAAAACGGCGACGTACATGCATGGATCAATTCAGAAGAAATTGTAAACAGTTCATCAGGCATCGGTGCATTGGGCATGCTTAAGCTCGATGCATTTTTAAAAGGAAACATCAGCACCTACACCGTAAATTTTGAAAATGGAAAAATTGATGTAAGCCAGAAAGGATATGCCGGAAAAGAATTTAGCGACCTTTTAAAAAATTACAGCGGCGAAAGTATCAATACCGATATGATTAAAAACATTCCTTCGCAAAATATGTTAGGCATTTTCGCCATGAATTTTAAGCCCGAAGGAATAAAAGAGTTCGTGAAACTTACGGGCATGGATGGCTTTATAAATATGTATGCAGGCCAGATGGGCTTTAGCATTGATGATTTTGTAAAAGCCAATAAAGGCGATATTATGCTGGCGCTTACCGATCTTAACATGAAAAATATTTCGGGTAATGCGGATGATTCTTCTATGAAAAAACCAGATATGAATTTTTTATTTTCAGTATCAATTGGCGATAAAGCAAGTTTCCAAAAGCTAGTAGATGCCGGAAAGAAACTAAGTACCCAAATGGGAACTGCCACCGATACATCTATTGCTTACGGGCAAAATGATAAAATATTTGCCATAAGCAATCACCAGCATTTTCTCAACGATTACCTTGCCGGAAATGCTAATAATAAATATGATTTCATTGATAAGATCAGCGGCAATCCCATAGGTTTGTATGTTGATATTCATAAAATACTTTCCGCAGTTAATGAAGAAAGAAGCAGGAATGCAAATGATCAGGTATTGATGGATGAAAGTCTTAAATTATGGAACAATGCTTATTTTACCGGCGGCAAATTTACAGACGGAGGAATGACAGGAAATACGCAAATTAATTTTATGGATCAAAATACCAACAGCCTTCAGCAACTAAGCCACTATCTTGATGTTATAGCTAAAACTCAAAAAGAAAAAAAAGATAAAGAAAATGCAGGAATGAATGGCGTTGATTCGGTGCCTTCGCTTCCAATGCCGCCGCCCATTGATACCGTTGGGCATAAATAGTTGATTACTTTTTTTAAAAAAGATAGAACAATTATGCAGATAAACCTGCAGGAAATCGTACCTGATTATATTGATAAAAATATTAACGAATCGCAGGTATGGAATAAAAATATTGTAATTAAAAAAACGGAACACGTGCATATTGTAGCGCCTTCCGGCACGGGCAAAACTTCTCTGATACATTTTATTTATGGATTAAGAAAAGATTATACGGGTTCTGTTTCATATGATGATATCAATACTAAAAAACTTTCTACAGAAAGCTTTTCATCTTTCAGAAAAAATAAATTAAGCATTATTTTTCAGGATTTGCGATTGTTTGAAAACCAAACAGCGCGGGAAAATCTTGAAATAAAACGAATGCTTGATCCCTATCATCCACCTGAAATGATTAATGAAATGGCTAAGCGGCTTGGCATAGAAAACAAATTAGAGCAAGCGGCCAAAACCTGCAGCTATGGCGAGCAACAGCGCATTGCCATTATTCGTTCTTTAATGCAGCCATTCGATTTTTTATTGCTCGATGAACCATACAGTCACCTTGATGAAGTGAACAGAAAAAAAGCAACCACTCTTATTTATGAAGAATGTGAAAAAAGAAATGCGGCAATGATCTTTGCCGATTTAAAACCAATTGATTTATTAAAAGGAGAAAAAATATTGATGCTGTGAAAGGCCCATCCCTTCCCCTTCCCCGAAGGGGAAGGACGTTGAATTATGGAAAACTAAATTATACAAAATAAGATAAGGTATGCATAAATATTTTCTTTTTTCAATATTAGTAATAAAAATTAAGAATGAATAAACCTGGTTTTCCCCCTTCGGGGGTCAGGGGGCTTCCTTTATCATATAAAAAAATACAGCCCCTAATTATTTCAGGAAAAAATTTTTCCAAATGGTTAGGCTATTTTGGTCTGGGTATCGGCGTTTTATTATTATTGGTTTCAATGCAAATGTTTATCAATATTCAACAATTGCTCACAAAAGATAATCCCCGAAAGACCGGTTATGATTTTATTTCTATTTCTAAAACGATTACTAATGAAAACATGGGAAAGGATAACACCTTTACCAATGCTGATCTGGATAATCTGAAAAAATTGCCGCAAGTACAGGGCATTGCTCCGTTAGTTCCCAATCAGTTCAGGGTTCGTGCAACAGCCGGCGATCTTATTCCATTCAGCACCGATCTTTTTTTAGAAAGTATTAATAACAATTTTATTGATACCGTACCCCCATCTTTTACCTGGCAACCAGGCCAAACAGTCGTGCCAATAATTTTTTCTTCTGATTTTTTAGAAATATATAATGTATTTGCACCGGCACAGGATTTACCACAACTTTCTCCAAAAACCATTTCTTCTGTCAATATAGTATTAGAATGCTCCGGCTCCAATGGTTCACAAACTTTTAAAGGAAACATTGTTGCATTAAGTGATCGTATCAATTCTTTATTAGTTCCTGAAACTTTTATGAAGTGGGGTAATTTACATTTTAGCGGAGATACAACTGTACATGCTTCCAGGATTTATATAAAAACAAAAGACGCCAATGATCCGCAATTAATTTCTTATCTCGATCAACAAAATTATCATCTCAATAAAGACAAAATAAAATTCAGCCGTATAAAAAATATTTTGCAAAATATTGTAAGCACATTAGGTGTATTTGGCATATTGGTGATTGTGCTTGCGCTCATGCTTTTTTCATTTTATCTGCAACTTATGATTGCGAGAAGCAAAGATAATCTGCGTTTACTACTTACGCTGGGCTATTCGCCACAATGGCTTGCCAACAGTGTTGCCAAAACATGGCTGCCTGTTTATTTATTTATAATTATTGCTGCATTAATTATTACCGAAATTTTACACATTTTATTTCTTCAGCTTTCTTTTGTAAGCGCTGCTAATCTTTCGCCGGTACTGAACTGGAGTGTATGGCTTCTTGCCATTGTATTATTTGTACTCACTTTATTCATCAATTTAAAATTGGTGAAAAACGAATTGAGTAAAATTGAATAAAAATTTAATAAAAACTAATCTGTTCCGCTTAAATTTTTTTTTAGAAGTAGATCATTGATATAACCTCAGTAGAAAAAATAAATTTAAAATTATTACCTTATAACCTTATTTTTTTTAATAAGGTCATAAGGTTGAAATATTCAATAAACATTTTCTACTAAGGTTAAAAGTTGACCATATAAAAAATAAATTACATTTTAATTTTTATCTTCAACAATTAAATTATAAAATATGCGTGTCCAAAATTATAAAAATCATTCGCGGTATATTTTTATTTAT
Organism: Chitinophagaceae bacterium; assembly: GCA_025933775.1. Classification (GTDB taxonomy): domain Bacteria; phylum Bacteroidota; class Bacteroidia; order Chitinophagales; family Chitinophagaceae; genus Ginsengibacter. Next base: position 15,935 of record JAICZH010000062.1, on the reverse strand, counting down.
CACATTTTTGCTGTTGCCATATTACTTGCTTGCCTTGCCTGTTCTGCATGGAACCTTGTAAAAGCATACCAGCATCATTCCGGCAGAATCGTTGCTGCCATTCTTTTCGGATTAAGTTATGTTGGGCTCCTCTTGTTGTGGTATGCACGCAGCTTTGCGATTACTGTACAAGACAGGGCCATTCGTGCTGAAGAAAATTTGCGTCATTTTGCACTCACCGGAAAATTATTAGATAAGCGTTTGCGTATGTCGCAGGTAGTGGCTTTACGTTTTTGTGATGATACTGAATTTGTATTACTCGCAGAAAAAGCAGCGAATGAAAATATGAAAGCCGATGATATTAAGAAAGCCATTGTAAACTGGCGTTCCGATCATCACAGAATTTAGTTAGCAGTATTATTATTATTTTTTGAAGATGCAAATCCCCTGTCTGCTTTATGCAATAACCACAGCGATAGCATAAGCCATGCAATGCTGAGGCAAAAGCCTGCTACCACATCGCTTGGATAATGTACCCTGAGGTAAACTCTGCTGAATGCAATAATTGTTGCAAAAGAAAAAAGTATTAATGCGATTAATATTTTCCAAAATTTTTGAATATTCGTTTGCCAGATGATGTAAATAATAATTCCAAAAAAAGTAAATGAAGAAAATGAATGGCCGCTGGGAAAGCTAAAGCCGGATACTTGTTGTATCAGCGGATCGAGAGGTCGTTGTCTTTTAAAAATATCTTTCAATAAAAAAAGAATACCGGTACTGCTTAGCCCTATCATAGCAACATCAAGAGCAAGCTGGCTTTTTCTTTTGATGATATAAAAACATATCAACACAATGTAAGCGCCAAATAAAAAATTAGCGGAGCCAAAAAAAGTTATTGCCTGCATAAAGCGAGTGGTAGCAGGCGATACTATTGATTGCAGGTTGCGAAATATATTTTGATCGAAACTATTTTCATGCTCCAAAACAATTTCATTGGCTATCACCGCAAATATCAACAAGGTGATACTAAATAAAACCAATGCCAGAATGAAACGGAGAGTTATCCATTTTGCTTTCTTTTCTGCCGGCGCTTTTTGAAGCCTGGTTTCAATATTGTTTTTCATGTCGGGTTAAAAAATAAATTCAAATCATTAAAGCTACAGCTTCCGCTTTATATTGAAGGATACCATGCAAACAAATTTTGGAAGAACTGATTGCCCATCTTATTTTTGCGCCGGAGAGATGTCAGAGCGGTTTAATGAGGCGGTCTTGAAAACCGTTGACTGTAACAGGTCCGGGGGTTCGAATCCCTCTCTCTCCGCCGAACAGCAGCACAAGCTGCTTTTTTATTTTTATTTTTTTGGAGAGATGCCAGAGTGGTTGAATGGGCCGGTCTCGAAAACCGTTTCCCGATGAAATCGGGACGAGGGTTCGAATCCCTCTCTCTCCGCCATATCTTTAAAAATTCCTACGAGATAAAAACGTTTGATAAATTTATCTCAATTGATCTTACTGTTTTCAATTGGATAATAATTCTTTTTTCAAACTTAAAAATAAAATTATATTTTTAAAACTAACCTTAAAATAATTTATGCAATAATGAATATTCCAGACAACAACAGCTATGCATCTATCTTTGATCAACGTGGCCAATGGTATCACCAGGCCATGGAGCTAATTCCGGATTCAAGAAAAGTAGAATTTCAATTATTATATGACAAAATTTTGCTTAATCCGGATGATAAAATTTTAGATTTTCCGAGTGGCGGCGGCTATTTAGGTGATTTCCTTCCTGAAAATATTAAATTATTTGAGTTGGAGATTTCAAAATCATTTGCGAAAGTTCATGGCATTTCTCTTGGCTCTTGGGATCATTTACCTTTTGAAAATAATTTCTTTAATGTAATCTTTTGCTGTGCAGCCTTTCATCATGTAAGTACTGAAATGAGACAGAAATATCTTGCCGAATGCTACCGGGTTTTGCTCCCGGGTGGATTTCTTAGTATAGCTGATGCGGATGTAAACGAAAATGTTTCAAAATTCTTAAACGGATATGTGAATGAAAACAATTCGATGGGACATCACGGTGATTTCTTAGATGAAAATTCAGCACAAAATTTTGCGGGCAGCGCTTTTGAAATTATCCAAAATAATATTTACCATTATAATTGGTATTTAACCACAGAAAAATCTTCTTCATTAAAATACATCAAGCTCATATTTGGGCTTGATAAACCGGACGATGAAGACCTGGAAAAGTACCTTAAAAAAAATTTAAATCTCAGAATAAATAATGATGATCGTTATACTATTGATTGGTCGTTGCGATATATCGTTTTAAAGAAAATATAACTGTATCTTCCCAATTAAAATATTTTACAAGTAACAAAAAACCTACAAGCATCCATTAAATATTTTTTAAACTTTTATAAATATTTTTAGCTCTTTTATAAATACCTGAGTTTTTTATTGGTTTTACAAACCTTTTATTGAAGTGATATCTTCGCAATGCTTTTTTTGAAAATCTATATTGCAGCCCTTCTTCTATTGTATAAATACACGGGTTGCAAATGCCGCAGGGTTCATTATTAATTGGTGTATGGCAAAACCAGGTTTTATTCATAATATCTATTAAGCCATTTTTCTCAGCCCAATTTTTCATTTCTAATTTAGTGATATTTAACAACGGAAAATTAAAATGAGCAAATACCTTTATTAAATCTTCAGAGGATGCCTGTTGGTCTAAAATATAATATTCTCCTTTTGAAGCGTCTTGTTTTTTTATAGTGCTGCCATTATTCTTAATTACTTGCACCGCTGTGTCATCCTCATGAATAGTTAATTCTAAATCATCAACTGATTTTGCAAAGCGCGCCAACCAATCGTATTGAGAACCAAAAAAATTATTTTTTAATAAATTATAATAGGCATTTGTAATCAGGCTGTCTTTTTCAATGTCTTTCACCTTTTTAAATATCGGTTTTAAAATAATGCATTTAGCATTAGGGTTCTTTTGTATTTCCCGGGTGATGATGTCAATAGTTTTTAATTCTATTTCTTCGGATTTTCGATTATCATTAATGTAATATGGTTGAACAGTTACAGGTTTAAAAGATAATTCTAAAACCCGATAAGTAGAATCCCAACCGCCTGTCCAAAGTATATTTATTTTATCCATTATACTTTTCTCAAATATAATAAACAAACAAGTTATATTAAGCTGGAACTTTTTTTAATTCATCTCACGTAATATTCATTCGAATATTTATTTTTCGCTATCGCAGAAACTTTTTTAAAAAGTTGTCAACTCTTTTGCAATAATCGTTTAAAAAATTTTTCCAAAAACAGCCAGCAAAAAAATAGCAAATAAGAAACCTGCGTCCGCCAACACATCTCTTGATCATTGTGAAAGGATTGTAAAATATAAAACGAGTAATGAAAAAAAATATTTGAATTACCAATTGCGTATAGGCATTCCCGTTATACCATAATGGCGGAAGTGTACATGGCAAAAATAATTTATCTTCTTCTTCTCACCACTCTTTTTTTCGCATGATATTTTTTATGAGAAATGGTTTTATGCGAAGGAGTTGTCTTTTCATTATTAAGTGGTTTCATATCTTTTTCTTCATCTTCCATTATTGATGAAGGCTCAAATATTTCCGCCATTTTTTTTGATTTATAAATATAGGGATTGTACTTATTGCCCAAAACTATTATCGTTGCTGAATCCTGTATCATTCTTATAAATACGGTATTGTTGCCATGCCACCATCCATTGTGGTAAATAATTTTTTTCCCGTTGGGATATACATTCATCCGCCAGCCATAGCCATAATTTCTTATGCCGGGCTTTTCATTGCTGTAAGGCGTGTAGGCTTCTTCCAGCGTTTGCGGAGTAAAAATTTCATTGGTGTACATTGCCTGGTCCCATTTTAATAAATCTTCCGGCGTGCTGTAAATATTTTTATCGCCGAATCCGGTATCTAAAAACATCAGCTTCTCTTGCCTTCCTCGCCAATCGTAAGAAGGCATTGCCGTAGCGCTATCGCTCATATTAAAAACATACGTATCATTCATGTGAAGCGGAGTAAAAAATTGTTCCTGCAAAAAATCTGCATAGTTTTTCCCTGATGCTTTTTCTATAATTAGCCCTAATAATGCATAATTAGTATTGCAATATTCAAAGTGAGTATTGGGAGTGCTTGTAGGGTTGGGTCTGTATTTAATCATGTAAGCCAGCATATCTTCATTGCTGCAATATTGGTGGGTATCCCAGCCAAGCTTTTGCATAAAATAAATATAGTTGGGCAATCCGCTGCGGTGGCTCAGCAAGTATTTTACTTTTACATTATCATAAGGAAAATTGGGAAAAAATTTTTTCAGATCATCATCAAGATTGAGCTTTCCCATTTGTATAAGTTTCAGTGTAGCCATTGCCGTAAATGTTTTGGAAACAGATGCCAAATGAAATGCGCTGTGCGGTGTAAGTGAATCTTTTTTCTTCAGGTTAAAAAAACCATGATACGCTTCAAAAATTATGCGTCCTTTTTTGGCAACAATTATTCCGCCGTTGAAACCTTTTGCTACCAAATCATTATTATAAAAATCACTTACTGCATTACGATATTTTTCAAAATCTAATGGAGAAATGTAGCCCGGAGCCGGCGCTACGTAACCGGTGGAATCAGTTTTTTTTATTTTTAATTTAGTTGCATCGCCCTGGCTGCAGGCAGCAAAAACTAAAGAAAAAGATATCGGAATAAAAATAAATCGTAAAAATTTCATTAAGAAATATTCATAGATTAAGAAACTATATTTGCAATATTACAATACAAAATTTATATGGCTGATAAAAAAACAACCAGTTATCCTAAAGAAAAAATAAATATTTTATTTCTTGAGAATATAAGTAAAACGGCTGCAAAGAAATTTTATGATGCAGGATATACTTCTGTAAAAGAAATTCCCGGCGCATTAAGTGAAAGTGATCTTATAAAAGAAATAAAAAATGTGCATTTGCTTGGCATTCGCTCCAAATCAAAAATAACAGAAGCCGTTTTAAATAATGCAACAAAGCTGCAGGCAATCGGATGTTTTTGCATTGGCATCAACCAGGTAGATATTGCATCTGCAACTAAAAAAGGAATTACCGTTTTTAATGCGCCTTATTCCAATACACGTTCTGTTGCTGAATTAGTAATTGCATCTTCCATAATGCTTATAAGAAAAATTCCTGATAAAAATAAAGCTGCTCACGAAGGAAAATGGATAAAAGATTCATCGGGCAGCCATGAACTTCGCGGAAAAACGATTGGTATTATTGGTTATGGAAACATCGGCTCGCAGGTAAGTGTGCTTGCAGAAGCATTGGGCATGAAAGTAATTTTTTATGATACCGAAACAAAAATGCCTTTGGGAAATGCTGAAGATAAATCTTCTCTGAAAGAAGTGCTGCGCCTTTCGGATATTATTACTTTGCATGTGCCCGATTTATCCACCACAAGAAACATCATTAATAAAACAACCTTAAAATTTTGCAAGCCCACCGCAATGCTTATTAATTATGCTCGCGGCCATGTGGTAGATATTCCTGCATTAAAAAATGCTTTGGAAAATAAAGAACTTGGCGGGGCCGCTATTGATGTGTTTCCTGTAGAGCCGCAAAAAACGGGCGATGCATTTATAACTCCTTTGCAGGGATTGAGCAATGTGATATTAACACCGCACATTGGCGGCTCTACCGAAGAAGCGCAATTAAATATTGGTGAAGATGTAAGCACAAAGCTTTTTAATTTTTTAGAAAAAGGTATTTCAACAGGTTCTCATACTATTCCAGCTTTAAGCCTTCCGCCGCAGGAAGGTACGCATCGCATTTTGCATATTCATAATAATGTGCCCGGTGTATTATCCGAAATTAATACACAACTTTCTTTGCATAAAATAAATATACTCGGCCAATATTTAAAAACAAATGATGACATAGGTTATGTAGTGCTTGATGTAAGCAAAAATATTTCTTCCGATGCAATGGAATTGCTCAAAAAGGTAAAAGAAACAATTAAGGTAAGATTATTGTACTAAAAAAGCCCCCGGCCGCGAAGGGGAGAATAAAACCCGACTCCGAAGAAGGAGAGATAAAATCAAATTTGTAGATGGTTCTTCCCCCTCTCCCTTGGAGAGGGATGAGGGGTGAGGTTTTTAAAATTATTTAAAAATATTAGCTATGGAAAATGTAAATCAACAATCTTCTTCCCCTTCGGCAATTGAGGGACTTCCTTCTTCTTTCCCCCCTTCGGGGGTTAGGGGGCTTGTAATCATCGGCGCCGGCTTCGGTGGCCTGAAACTGGCTCAGGCGCTGGGTTCTAAAAAAGGATTTCATGTTACACTTATTGATCGTTTTAATTTTCATCAGTTTCAACCATTGTTTTACCAGGTAGCTACCAGCGGGCTTGATGCAAGCAATATTTCTTTTCCTTTACGAAGAGCATTTCAAAAAGATAAAAACGTTCACATTCGCAAAGCAGATATAAAAAGTATTGACTTTGCCCACCATAAAGTTATTGGTGATAATGAAAACTTTTTTTATGATATTTTAATAATTGCAACCGGAGCTAACACTAATTATTTCGGCAATCAGCAATTGATTGAAAATACTTACCCGATGAAAAGCACGGTAGAAGCGTTGCAGATAAAATACCGGTTGCTTCAAAATATTGAAGAAGCTATTTATGCAACTGATCAAAATATTTTACAAAGTTTATTAACTGTTGTAATTGTTGGCGGCGGCCCAACCGGAGTTGAAATGAGCGGCGCCATTGCCGATATGCGTCGTTTTGTGTTGCCAAAAGATTATCCTGAAATTGATTTTAAAACAATGATGAAAGTATATCTCATTGAAGGAAGCCCTGAATTATTAGGAACCATGAGTGAAAAATCAAGCGAAGAATCTTTACAATATTTACAAAAGTTAGGTGTAGAAATTCTTACCAACACTATGGTAAAAGCATTTGATGGAAAAATGGTAACTACCAATACCGGAAAAAAAATAAATGCTTCATTGGTAGTGTGGGCTGCGGGCGTTATCGGCAATATGCCGGAGGGAATAAAAAAAGATTTAATTGTAAAAGGCAACCGGATAAAAGTAGATCGTTTTAATAAAATTATTGGAATGGAAAATGTGTATGCCATTGGAGACGTGGCTTACATGGAAACAGAAAAATATCCGCAGGGCCATCCGCAGGTAGCATCGGTAGCAATTGCGCAGGCAAAAACGTTAGCATTAAATTTAAAAAAAATAAAAAATAATAAAAAAGATATTGAAGAATTTGAATACCATGATAAAGGCTCAATGGCTACTGTAGGCCGCAATCTTGCAGTGGTTGATATTCCAAAACCGCATCTCCATTTTGGTGGGTTTTTTGCATGGATGATATGGATGGGGTTGCATTTGTTTTTGATATTGGGCGTAAAAAACAAGTTTGCTGTTTTTAGTAACTGGATTTATAATTATATAACTTATGATAATAATTTTAGATTAATTTTCCGTGCATTCGATCGCACAAAAACACATCAATAAAATGACATCACATTTTTTACACGCAGAATGGAATAACCTGATCCTCGCAAATTATGTGATTGATAAAAAGATACTTTTACCCCTTTTACCTTATAAAACCGAGCTTGATTTTTACAACAATAAAACCTATGTAAGCCTTGTTGGCTTTATGTTTCTCAATACACGCATCAAAGGGTTTCATGTGCCGTATCATGTAAATTTTGAAGTAGTGAATCTAAGATTTTATGTGCGAAATAACGATATGGGTAAATGGAAAAGAGGAAATGTTTTTATAAAAGAAATTGTGCCGAAGCCAGCAATTAGTTTTATTGCAAATAATTTGTACAGGGAAAAATATTCCACAATGAAGATGGATCATTTTCATGTAGAAAAAGATAATAAAATAGAAACCTGTTATCAATGGAAATTTAAAAATAAATGGAATAAACTGGAAGCATCGTGCGAAAAAAAATCGTTGCCCATGCGTATAAACAGCGAAGAAGAATTTATTGCAGAAAGTTATTGGAACTACACCAAATACAATGAAACCAAAACATACGAGTATGAAATAATTCATCCGCGGTGGGAAGTTTTTCGCGTGTTGGATTATACCATTGATTGCGACTTTGAAGGAATTTACGGAGATGAATTTTCTTTTTTATGTAATGAAAAACCTGCTTCGGTTTTTATGTCGAAAGGTTCCGAAGTGAGAATACATTCTAAAAAAATTTTGGTATAGGAATAAATTTTTATAAATTTTTTGTTCTGCTTATGAGTCTTAAAATTAAAGCCAATAAAAAAACGCAATTGTTTAGCTTAGCCTTTGCGGTGGTTCTTTGCATAATTGTATTTTTTGTTATTATAAAACTTATAAATGCAGAAGAAAAAGTATCTAACTATTATTTTTATTTGTCTGGATTTATTGTGCTTTTTATTTACATTTTTGTTTTAGCCATAGTTGGATTTATTAACCTTCTAAAATCCATCTTTAATAAGGATGCGGGTTTATTTATAGATGAATCCGGTATTTTTAATAACCTTGGGATAATAAATACTTATAAATTACAGTGGAAGGATATTGTAAAGGTTGAGGTTGTTCAAACCAAAAAATATAATATCAGGTTTATGTTAATTAAACTTGTGGATAATAATAAGTACCTCGAAAGAAAAAATTTTATCCAAAAATATTTTTTAAATAAAAGAATAAAAAGAAAAGGAACGCCAGTAGCAATTTACGAAATAGCCATTACTTATAATTTAGATGAATTGGCAAAATTCATTTCCTCTGTTCGTTCACGTACGTTATAGATAATCCTGTTCATTTCAAACCAAACTTTTCATAAAATTTTTTGCCCTGCTTTTAAAAGCAGTGCTTTGATGCGGCAACTGATCTTCTATTATTAATTTTATTTCAGGAATTATTTGCGGATATTTTTTAGCCAGCTTGCACAATACAGTTATGGAAAAAGCTTTGATGGCAATAGCTTCACCGGGCGATTGCAGATATTTAAAACAAATTTCCATTACAGCGCCTTCATGTTTTTCAGGAATAGAAACAGCCTGCAACAATCTTACTGTATTTCTTTTTATGGAATCATGAAGATTGGGCTTTTGTAAATTACGGATGAGCTCTTCATAATGATTAATTATCAGCGCAGGATATTTAATAACGCAATAATCAATGGCCATGCGGCTCTTTGTGTAACACGGTATTCATCATTTAAAAATAATTGAAATAATTCTTCAAATTTTTTTTCACTATTACCAACCCATTGTACAGTTTACTGCATTGTTTTTTTGAATGTTCTTTTAAAATTTCATTTTCTCAAATCCATAATAAAAAATAAAATAAGGAAGATAAGAAAAACGGGAGAATGAAATTCAACTTGTTTGCAACGCCTATACCTTTCCGGTTTCATACCTTTGCAAAAAAAATAACTGAATTCTTTGCCTTTATATAAAAAACTGCAATCTCTTTCTGCCAAATTATATTGGAGAGAAATTATTGCAGCCTTAATGATATTGCTTGCATTTATTTTTTTCAGAAGCGAGCGAAAAGAATTATTGCAAATTATTCCAAACATCTCAAATGCTGATGGGCGCTGGCTTGCAGCAGGCTTAATAGTTACTTTTTTATACGTGTTGCTGCAAAGCGGAATGTATGTAAGCAGCTTTTCTTCCATCGGCCTTTCACTCAAATGGATTGACGCCATTGAACTTTTTTTAAAAAGAAATTTCTTAAGTATTTTTTTACCCGCCGGTGGTGTAAGCGCATTGGCTTACACACCCACTCAATTAAGAAAAAGAGATTTTAATAAAACGCAAATACACCAGGCAAGCGGCTTATATGCGTTTGCCGGATTGTTCACTGTTTTTCTGGTAGGCTTTCCTGTTATAATTCTTTTTGCATTATCAGCAAATAAAAATTTACTCAGCGCATGGATTGGTTTACTATTTGTTGTGCTTATTATAATTTGTATTATCTGGATTGCAAAATCTTTACAAGAAAAAAGGAAATTATATCACTTCATCGAAAATAAATTTCCAAAAATTATTCCGGTAATTAATGAATTGTTTGCTGCCAATGTGAATACAAAAAAATATTCCGGCGCTATTTTATTTTCAACTGGTGTGGAGCTGAGCGGAATGTTTCATCTTCTTATTGCCATGCTTGCATTAGGAGTGCATCCCTCTTTTTTTGTAGCTGCAATTGCGTATATGGTGTCTGTAATATTAATGGTTGGCTCGCCATTTCTGCGCGGATTGGGCGCTGTAGAAATTTCAATTGTTTATATTTTAGAAATGTATGGATACTCAACTGTTCAAGCATTAAGCGTAACCGTTTTATATCGCGTGTTTGAATTTTGGCTTCCCATGGTTTTTGGAATATTCGCATTTGCATGGAGAGGAAGAAAATTATTTATAAGAATTGTTCCGGCATTATTAATTTTTTTATTAGGATTAATAAATATCATTTCGGTAGTAACTCCGCCATTGCGGCTTCGGCTTAGATTGATAAAAGAATTTTTACCACTCGAAGCAATTCATGCATCCAATATTTTAGTCTTGTTTACCGGCCTTGCATTGCTCATCACTTCAGCATTTATGTTTAAAGGGCTGAAAAACGCATGGCGGCTGGCTTTGCTGCTTGCAGTACTTTCTTTAATTGGTAATCTTACCAAAGCATTCGATTATGAAGAAGCAACATTTGCAGGCATCATAATTATTTTTTTATTGCTCAGTCAAAGCCAATATAAAATAAGAAGCAGCATTAAATGGATACGGCTTGGACTATTATCTGTTGCTATTATTTTTTTATCAGTTTTAATTTTTGGTTATGTAGGTTTTTATTTTATTGATGTAAAACATTTTGGTATTGATTTTACATGGAAGCAATCCTTGATGCATACGGTACAAATTTTTTTATTAGGCGGAGAAAATAATTTACATCCGCTTACCCCGTTTGCGCATGAATTTATTTGGGTGATTCATATACTTGGTTTTTTAAGCTGGGGTTTTCTTTTGTTTACACTTATTAAACCTTTTTTAAAAATAGAAATCTCAAATGAGTCCGGTCGCGATAGGGCAAAGTTTTTGCTTTCTCAATATGGCAATTCTTCGGTAGATTATTTTAAAATATATAAGGATAAACTTTTTTTCTTTTCAGAACTGCATGATGCTTTTGTTTCGTATCGCATTGCAAATGGTTTTGCAATTGTGCTCGAAGAGCCTGTTTGCGCGGAAGAAAATAAAATGGAAGTGCTGGAAGAATTTTATAAACAATGCAGCCGGATGGGTTTAAAGACTGCTTTTTATCGCGTAGATGAAAACAGCATTGTATGGTTTAATCAATTAAGAAAACAAAAAATGATCATCGGTCAGGAAGCGATATTGGATGCAGCCAATTTCAAGCTGGAAGGAAAAGATAAAAAATCATTGCGCAATGGATTGAACAGTTTGCAAAAGAAAGGATATACAACAGCCATTCATAAAGCGCCGCTTGAAAATGATTTAATCATACAGCTTAAAAAAATTTCTGATGAATGGCTGAAAGCATTTGATAAAGAAGAACAGGTTTTTTCGCAGGGTATGTTTGATGTAAAAGAGATTATGCATCAGGACGTAATTACCGTGAGTGATGCAAATGGAAACGTGATAGCTTTTTTAAATATTATTCCTGATTATTCGCCTGATGAATGCACGTATGATTTAATAAGAAAAACTGCTGAAGCGCCTAGCGGGTGCATGGATGCGCTAATTATAAAAATGATGGAATATGCTAAAGAAAATAAATTGCAATACATTAATCTTGGCCTCGTGCCCATGACCGGAATTACAGAACCCAACAGCACTGCAGAACAATTGATTAAATATGCGGGACAAAAATTAAAACGTTTTAAACATTATCATGGCCTTCGCGATTTTAAAGAAAAATATGCAACGATTTGGCAGGATAAATTTTTGGTGTATGAAACTGATTATGATTTGCTGCAACTGCCTGCAGCATTAAATAAAATTATGCAACCCTGATTTTTGTATATGAAAAAAATTATTTCACTTACTTTTTTAATTACAGTTTTCGTGTTTCATATAAGTGCCATTGCGCAAGATCTTCCCATAAAAGAATGGAATACTTCAGCGCATGATAAACCATTAATATTTTATTTATCGGGCGATGGAGGTTTTAATAAATTTTCTATTTCCTTGTGCGCAGGTTTCAATAAAAAAGGATATGATATTATTGCGCTCAATTCAAAAAAATATTTTTGGGATAAAAAAACGCCGGAGCAAACAACCAACGATGTAAGTAATTATTTAATAAAAAAATTAAACGGAAGAAAAAACCAACAAGTGGTGCTGATTGGTTATTCTTTTGGCGCTGATGTGTTGCCTTTTATTTTAAATAGGATGCAAAAAGATATTCACGACAAAATACTTGTTTCTTTTTTGATGGCATCTTCAGGAAGCACCGATTTTGAAATTCATTGGGCAGATATTTTTGGCGGCAATAGCAAAAGAGATATGGATGTAGTTTCCCAAATCAATAAACTCACCAATGATAAAATTGTAATTATAAGCGCCAGTGACGACGGGCATTTGGACCTGCATAAAGTTTCTTTAAAAAGATATACGCATGAAGTGCTTCCCGGCGGCCATCATTTCGACGGGGATACGGATGAAATTATAAAAGTGATTTTGAATGATATGGAGTGATAAAAAAATTGGGCAATCAATTTAAAGGTTGACAACCTTTTTACGCATGAGTTCGATTGGTAAATTTATAATTACTTAATCAGTTTACTTATTTTTGTTTATTACAGTTATTAGCTGTTATTATCATGAACTATACAAGGCAATATTATTTTTTTGCTTTGCTTTTACCGATATTTTTTGTAAATACCGGATGCAAAAAAGATTATAGTTTTGAAGGTGCAAATATTATTACTGATTCTGTTATTCTTCCTGTTTCACCCGGTCCTGTTGTAAAAGAATTTCCTGATTGTGCATTATGTAATGTAACAAATGATCTCTCCACCGGGCATTGGAATTTTAAAACAGGCAATTCTTTTTTGTGTGGCGGGGTTACTAATTCTGGTTTTTTTGCAGGTTATTCTAAAACTGATTTTACTTTATTCGGTCCCTCTGCCTGCTCTGCAGATACCGGTTTGGTGCTGTCTGTTTATCTTTCCGTGCCATTAGACCAGGACAGAACAAACCTTACAGCATCTGCAACGGCATTTTATTATTACGATAATACCGCACCCAAAGATATATTTATAAGTATGCCGGACAAACCATTTTCAGTAACGGTGCAGCGCTTTGTTTATTCAACCGGTATTGCCACCGGCACATTCAGTGGAACTGTTTTCAAAGCCAATGGTGATACGGCTTTTATAACACAGGGAAATTTTAAAGTTATTATTAAATAGATTGTAACGCATTTCATTTTATTAATTCTACAATAAAATATTCGGGTGTAAATGACATTGGAGAAATACTTTTGTAAATTTGATCTATGAATAATACAGCATTAAGTATTCGGAATAAATTGTTTGATTACATCAGGGTAGCAGATAATAAAAAATTGAATGCTATCTACAATTTGCTCGAAGATGAAATAGAACAAACCAACGAATGGGGGAAGGATAAGCAAACCATAAAAGAGTTAGGCAATCGCTTTCAAGCTTTGGAAAATGGCGCTGATAAAGGTTATACCATTTCAGAGTTACAAAAAAGCATAGAAAAACTTCACATTAAAAAGTATGGTAAATAGCTCTCCCTTCACGAGTATATTTTCATCGAGAGCACAAAAAGAAATTACTAGTGCATGGAATTGGTATGAAGAAAGACAACAAAGTTTAGGCGACCGTTTCGTGAAAGAAGTAATGGCCCGCATCCATAAAATTGAACTTTCACCCCACCATTATCCTACCCGTTACAAATTCTATAAAGAAACTCGATAACAATATTTCCTTACCTGATAATATACAGAATCAATAAATGAAAAAAGTTTTTCTTGGCGGAACCTGCAACCACTCTGCATGGAGAGATAGTTTAATAAAAAATTTGAAGATTGATTATTTTCAACCATGCGCCGATACATGGACAAAAAAAATGATGGAAGAAGAAATAAAACAAAAAAATGAATGCGATTTTTGTCTCTATGTTATTACGCCAAAAATGACCGGCGTCTATTCAATTGCTGAAGTAGTGGACGATAGCAATAAGCGCCCGCATAAAACAATTTTTTGTTATCTTACCAATGATGAAGATGAAAAATTTTCAGAACATCAATTAAAATCTTTGGAACAAACTGCAAAGATGATACAACAAAACGGCGCAACCTTTTTTAAAACACTTCACGAAGTTGCTGATTATTTAAACAATCATTAAAACTGATTTGTATGAGCGATTTGCTTGAACGGTTTAATAAACCAGGGCCAAAAAAAATTTTATCATTAGACGGCGGCGGAATTCGCGGAGCGCTTTCATTAGGCTATTTAAAAAAATTAGAAGACATTCTGAAAGAAAAATTTCATGATAATTCTGACTTTCGTTTATGTGATTATTTTGATTTGATTGGCGGCACATCCACCGGCGCTATCATTGCTGCATCACTTGCTATTGGTAAAACGGTGGATGAGATCACAACTCTTTACATGGATCTTGGCGGAAAAATTTTTGGCGAAAAAAGAAACTGGTGGAACCCGATGGAAACAATGAAATGGCTGAAAGCAAACTATAGTTATAAAGGCATGGAAGACGGATTGAAATTTGCTTTTGGCGATTTAACCTTGGGAAGTAAAGAAATAAAAACAGGCTTATGCATTGTGGCAAAAAGAGCAGATACCAACAGCATCTGGCCTTTAATAAATCATCCCAACGGAAAATTTTTTGATTCTGATTTGGGTAAAAATAAAAACATTCCTTTGTGGCAGGCAGTGCGTGCAAGCACGGCCGCGCCTACTTATTTTGCACCGCAAATGATTGCAGTAATGGAAGATCAGCAAGCGGCATTTATTGATGGCGGATTAAGCATGGCCAACAATCCTGCGTTAACTTTATTGATGATTGCAACCATAAAAGGTTTTCCTTTTCACTGGCCTATGAGCGAAGAAAATTTATTGCTTGTTTCTATCGGAACGGGTTACAATGTTTTTAAAAAATATGTAAAAGATATTGATGAATCCACTATGCTTTCATGGGCTTCCAACATTCCTGAAATGCTGATGCAGGATGCAAGCTGGCAAAACCGGGTAATGCTGCAATGGATTTCGCAATCGCCCACCGCCGATTATATGGATATGGAAATTGAAGACATGAATGGCGACCTGCTCGGAAGCAAGCCGCTTATTTCTTACCTGCGTTATAATTTCAGGTTTACCGAAAATGATTTAAATAATTTAGGATTTAAAAAAATATTTACCGCTGCAGATGTAAAAAGTTTAATTGATATGAGTAATGCAACAAACCGGCAATTGCTTTACCAGATTGGCGCCAAAGCTTCTTATACCATAATGCCGGAGCACTTTGAAAAATTTTGAATTTTTAAAATTGCAAAAAAATAATTTTTTCAATATAAAGATTTGGAGTAAATAATGCTATCACACAAAGTTTTTAATTCTTCCTGTGGTGGTAAATCTGAAATTTTATGATTGATCAGGTATTTCCACTGCGTCCTCTTTAATTCGCTAAAAGGTGCAGGCCATTGTTGAACGCTCCAACCCATGTCAATCTGTAGGCCATCTTTATCTGCTTTAAAATTGATCTGAAGATAGTTAACTACATATCTTTCGTTTTTCTCAAGTTGATTCCATCTTTCTTGTGGATCAGTGGATGATATAGAATAAGATGCCCTTTTTACTTCGCTCTTTACAAGATTTTCGGACTCTGCTTC
>JAICZH010000169.1 GCA_025933775.1 Chitinophagaceae bacterium | reverse complement strand
TAACCGGTGTACTCAATGCATAGCCGTTATTTTCAATAATAAAAATTACCGGCAAATCCCAAACTGAAGCCACGTTCATTGCTTCATGAAATTCTCCTTCGCTGGTACCTCCTTCGCCCGTAAACGCAAGGCAAACTTTGTTTTCATGCTTTAATTTATAAGCAAGAGCTACACCATCGGCCACAGAAAGCTGAGGGCCGAGATGAGAAATCATTCCACAGATAAAATAATCTTTGGAACCAAAATGAAAGCTTCTCTCCCTTCCTTTTGAAAACCCATGAACGGAGCCCTGCCATTGTTTTATTAGATCTGCCAAAGGAATTTTCCTGGAAGTAAATACGCCAAGATTGCGGTGAAGAGGCATTATCCATTCATCAGGCTGAAGCGCCATTGTAGTTCCCACAGCGATCGCTTCCTGGCCAATACCGCTGAACCATTTAGAAACCTTTCCCTGCCGCAGAAGCAACAGCATTTTCTCCTCAATCATTCGCGGCAATAAGAGGGCTTTAAAAAGTTCTGTCAATATTTCATCTGAATAATTATTTCTGTTGAATTGCATGATGTAAATTTCCGGTTTATATTATTAATCACGTTTTGTTTTAGTAAATAGATTGAGATTAAGGGCTTTTAAAATTATCCCCCATCTTAATTTATGAAACCTGAAAATTAAAAAACGATATTTAAATTTACGGCGTCGAGTCACTATGAAATTAAAAGCATTTGCATCTTCTTTTAATAATAAAATGATTTTTTTAAAAAAGTCATTTGATAGCAAACCCTTTCGGCTATTGGATATTGGCGCAGGAAATCATTCGGCCACAAAAATAACGAGAGTGTTCCCTTTGTGTGAATATTCCGGTGTAGACATGGAAAAAGATTACAACAACAGTGAAGAAGATTTCTCACTCATGAAATCTTTTTATGAGTTAGATCTTACACAACTTAACTTTTCATCGATTCCGGAAAATTATTTTGATGGTATTTGGATGGTGCATGTAATTGAACATTTATGGAATGGCGATGAAGTGATAAAGGCGCTGTTGCCAAAATTAAAAAAGGGAGGATACTTATATATTGAATATCCGGGCGTAAAAAGTAAATCGTTGCCGTCAATGAAAGGTTCTTTAAATTTTCATGACGACCCTACGCATGTGCGTCTTTATTCGGTGAAAGAACTTGCCTCACTTTTTGATTCACAAAATTGCAAGGTGCTTAAAATGGGAACCCGGCGAAACCCATGGTATATGATGGCAATGCCTTTCAGATTTATTTCTTCTTCTTTGAAAGGCGAAGAACTAAATGGAAATATTTTTTGGGATATTCTTGGTTTTGCAGAATATCTATGGGTTAAAAAAAAATAATGGATTTAATTATTGGCCATTCTATGTCAAAACAAATAACTATGTTTTTTTATAAGACACTTGTGTAAACCATTCGAAATATTTACTTTTGATTTCGAAAAATAATTGAAACATATAACTACTTATGAGAATTTTGCAATCTGTAATCGGCGCATTCTTAAGCGCGACTATTTTTTTCTCTCTACAAACTCATTTGAGTTCATGCCAAAAAGAGATTATCAAAAAAGATACATTGTATCTGAAAGATACAATCACTCTCAACACCAGGGATACCATTAAAATAACCGACACACTGACTGTCATTGATAGTATTAATTGCGCATGTTATAATTTAAGCGACGGTCTTGTGGCGTACTATAACTTTAATAACGGAAATCTGAATGATAGCAGCGGGAATAAAAATAACATCATTTTTAATAACGCTATAAAAACTACAGACAGATTTGGAAGGTCAAATAATGCTTATTTATTTAACGGCAGCAGCAGTTATATGAAAGTGGCAAATAGTTCCAGCCTGAATCCCAACGGCAGTATTACTTTAATGGGTATTGTTAGACTAAACGATTTTTACAGAGGAACCTGCCACGCTAATCAAATTTTCCAAAAGGGAACTGTAGACCAAAACCAGGGTGTTTATAGCCTTAGAGTACAATATTTCTCCTCTGATTGTTATGCCACCCTCGACACTTCAAAAGAAATTGCAACTGGCTTCTACGGCGATTATGGCCATACTGCCAGCGCCAGCGATGAAAACAATTATATAAAACCCAACATATGGTTCACATTTGTTTATACTTATGATGGCAATGTTTCAAAGTTTTATGTAAATGGTGAATTAAAAAGTACAGTAAATGGTACTGCTTTATTTACACCTAACTCAAACGATCTTTTTATCGGAAGGGCAGAGAGCACTCAATATCCTTATTGGTGGAATGGCGCAATTGATGAAGTCAGAATCTACAACAAAGCTTTATGTGAAGGAGCAGTGAAGCAATTGAGCGCAATGTCAAAATAGCAATTTCATTTTCTCTGTGTGATATCAGGCAAAATATTTTTTGGAAAATAAGTTCGTTTACTGGAAAAAAATTTTGAACTATTCATTTTTCCTTCCATGCCCCTCATATCACAAGCAATTCATAAAAATCATCTGCCTGCAGGTATTTGTTGGCAAGCTGCTGCAGCTCTTCCTTTGAAATATGCTTAATCGTATCTATGGATTCGTAAAAATAGTTTTCATCAAGGTCATTTAAGATCAGATTTTTCCATCTCGCAATTACCTGGAAAGGTCCATCTAGGTAACCCAGGTTGATGCCCATCATATAATTTTTTACCAGCAAAAGCTCCTCATCGTTTACCGGCTCATTTCTCAGCAATTCCATTTCATTGTACACTTCTTTAATCGCTGCTTCGCTAACTTT
>JAICZH010000134.1 GCA_025933775.1 Chitinophagaceae bacterium | reverse complement strand
TGAATGGATTCAAAATCTCCAGGCAATCGGGAAAGAAAAAAAAATTACTTTTTCTGCTAAAAAAAGATTGCAGAACTGGATAAATGAACCGTTGATTTTTTCTTCGTTCAAACGATGGAAATGGCTGCGATGGCTGCTTCCCGCAATTATTATCAGTGTTGTTGTATTGTATATTTTTGATGAAGTTTCTTCCGGTATATTTTATCTTTCGCTATTATTATTTGCAATAATTGCTTATCAAATTAATAAATATGTTGCGCCGCTGCATGAGCAATTATCAAAAGTTGCGGAAGAGCTTGAAATATTTTCAGCATCTATCAGCCATATTGAAAATGCAACATTTGAAAGTTTTTTATTACAAGAATTACAAGCTGCATTTCTTTATCAAAATAAAAATGCATCAAACGATATTACAAAGCTTCGCAAAATACTTGACCGGCTTGACCTGAGATATAACCTTGTAATTTCTTTACCATTAAATATTTTGTTATTATGGAATTTGCAACAAGTTCTTGATTTAGAAAAATGGAAATCGGCGCAGCAAAAAAATATTAATGCATGGTTTGAAATGTTGGGACATTTCGAAGCATTAAGTAGCTTAAGTGTATTGCATTTTAATGAGCCTGCATGGGCTTTTCCCGAAATTATTAATGATTATTTTTTCATAGAAGGAAAACAAATTGGTCATCCGCTTATAATAAAAAATAAAAGAATAAACAATGATATTGAAATAAAACATAATGGCAAACTCATGCTGGTAACGGGTTCCAACATGGCAGGCAAAAGCACTTACCTGCGTAGCGTTGGTGTCAATGTTATATTAGCAATGGCCGGCGCTCCGGTATGTGCCACTTGTTTTAAAACATCACATGTGCAATTGATAACAAGCATGCGCATAACAGATAATCTTGCTGAAAGCACTTCCACTTTTTATGCTGAATTAAAAAAATTAAAAACGATTATTGAAAAAGTAAATGCAGGAGAAAAGGTTTTTATTTTATTGGATGAAATTTTAAGAGGCACTAACTCGCTCGATCGCCATACAGGCTCCGTTGCGCTGGTAAAGCAATTGATAAAACACAATGCAGCAGCAATTATTGCCACACACGATCTGGATCTTACCACATTGCAAAATGAATTTCCGGATAATATTCTCAATTATCATTTTGACGTGCAGGTAAGCAATGATGAATTGTTTTTTGATTATAAGCTGAAACCCGGTGTGTGCAATAGTTTGAACGCTTCTATATTGATGAAGAAGATTGGGATAGAGTTGTAAAACAAATGTGCTAATGTACCAATTAGCTAATTAGCCTATTAAAAGTTCGTTACCTCATTCAAAGTTTAGTATTCGCAAATTTTCCATTTGGTAATTTTCGATGTACAGTTTGTTGCTATCGAAGTACGGGCTACTCATCAGCACATTATCACATTGGCTAATTAGCTAATTAAAAAATTAATGCCCTCTTCCCCAGCCAAACCAATCATTGCCATTTGCATAAAGCATTAAGGCAAATAAAATTACCATACCGGCTATTTGTGCATATTCCAAAAATTTATCGCTTGGCTTGCGGCCACTAACCATTTCAATTAATGTAAATAAAACATGGCCGCCATCCAATGCAGGAATAGGAAGCAGATTCATAAATGCAAGTATGATAGAAAAAAATGCTGTGATATTCCAGAACGCCTGCCAATCCCATCCACTATTTGGAAAAATGGATGCCATCGTTTTAAAACCACCAAGCCCTTTGTAGGCGCCGGTTTGCGGGTTTAAGATTTGTTTAAATTGCTGAACATAAAAGTCCAGTTGCTTTCCTGTTTTTTGTACACCTGCCGGAAACGAAGCAAGGAAACTATATTTTTTTGTTTCTTGTTTAAGAATGCCAAGACTATCTGCCTGGTCTTCATTCATTACATAAAAACCAATCTTTCCTGAAGTATCTATCAGTGTTCGCAATTGAATGGGTTGTTGATTTCGTATAACCGTAACCGTTATACTATCGCCTTTTTTGTTTTCAAGCAAAGGAGCTACTTCATCAAAAAACTGAACAGGTGTTGAATCGATGGCAACAATACGATCGAATAAATGGAATCCTGATCGTTTTGCATTTACAGAAGTTGTATCATCAAATGATCCAACAATTATGGGGATCCTTGGCATTAGTAAAGTATTCCGTTTACCTTTTTTTTCAACCAATTGCTCAATCATATTTTCAGGTAATGTAATCGTTTGTTCTTTACCATTTCTTACAAGTGTAATTTGTTTTCCAAGAATAATTTTTGGAGGTAAGTCATTAAAATAATTTATTGGCTCGCCATTTACTGCAATAATTTTATCGCCGTTTCTTAATCCAATATCATGCATTAAACTATCGGTGATCCAAATTCCGTTTTTTACATTGGCCATTGGTAATTTTGTATCACCCCATTTATATAAAATCATTGCATAAAGAAAAAATGCAAACAATACATTCATCGTTACACCACCTAACATTATTATAAGCCTTTGCCATGCCGGCTTACTGCGAAATTCCCATGGCTGCGGTGGTTGCTTCAGTTGTTCTTTATCCATGCTTTCATCCACCATTCCGGCAATTTTTACATAACCGCCGAGTGGCAACCAGCCAATGCCATAAACGGTTTCTCCAATTTTTTTCTTTACCAATGAAAACCATGGATCAAAAAATAAATAAAATTTTTCAACACGGCATTTAAACCATTTGGCTGTAATAAAATGGCCAAACTCATGAAGTATAACTAAAATGGATAATGAAAAAATTAAGTATGCGGCCTGTAAGCCAACCTGCGGCCAGTTAATTGCTAAGAATGTCATAGAATGTGTGATGTACGATGTGCGATGTTTTATAATTATTTTTTATAAAAAAATTTTTTTCTTTTGGAATGTACGATGTTCGATTTTTGATGTACGATGTTTATTCAATTTACTTTTTAATAAATAATAGTTTTTTCTTCTCCCCTTCGGGGCCGGAGGCTTTTACAAATGAATTAATGAGGCGGCAAAATTACGAGCCTCTCCATCGCTTTCAAAATAATCAGCAAGATTTGGCTTTTCAATATAATTTATTTTTTCCATCGTTTTTTCAATAACGGCTGTAATATCCAAAAAGCCGATCCGATTATTTAAAAATGACCAAACCGCCAATTCATTTGCAGCATTTAAAACACAAGGAAGATTACCACCTTTCTCCAAAGCTATTTTTGCAAGCACCAGGTTTCTGAAAGTTTTTACATCAGGCTCTTCAAAGCTTAGCGTGTTTATTTTTTTAAAATCAGCTCTTGGATTTTTATTGGGCAAACGGTGGGGAAAAGCAAGTGCATATTGTATGGGAAGTTTCATATCGGGCAATCCCATTTGCGCTTTTATACTTCCATCTTCAAACTCCACCATGCTGTGAACAATACTTTGTGAATGAATTACCACCTCTATTTGTTCCGGTAAAAGATTAAAAAGCCATTTAGCCTCAATCATCTCAAGCCCTTTATTCATCAGCGTTGCAGAGTCAATCGTTATTTTAGCGCCCATGTTCCAGTTGGGATGTTGCAGCGCGTGATGCTTTTTTACATTCACTAAGTAATTAGGTTTTTTACCAAGAAATGGCCCTCCGCTTGCCGTTAAAATTATCTTCTCAATTTTATTTCTTGTTTCGCCAACAAGGCATTGAAATATGGCAGAATGCTCGCTGTCAACCGGAATGATCGGCACTCTTTTTTCCAATGCTTTTTGCATTACAATATCTCCGGCAACTACTAACGTTTCTTTATTTGCGAGCGCAATGGCTTTGCCTTTTTCAATTGCTTTTAAAGTTGGCGTTAATCCTGCAAAGCCTACAATGCACGCCAGCATCATATCGTACGTATTAAAGTCGGCAACTTCTTCAAGAGCATCGGCGCCTGTAAATACTTTAATGTCTTTTGAGCTCAATGCAGATTTTACTGCTTCATATTTTTTTTCATCGCCAATTACTACTGCATTTGGTTTGTGTTTTAATGCCTGTTCAATTAAAAGTTTATCGTTTGTTTGGGCCGTTAATATTTCTACTTCAAATAAATCAGGATTGGCTTCAATTACTTCCAAAGCCTGTGTGCCAATAGAACCGGTAGATCCAAAAACAGCAATACGTTTTTTATTTGTTTCAGCCATGCTCAATTCTTTATTGAAATATAATTTCAAAAAAATCTTTACCCGATTTTACAAAATCAAAGTTGGCAATTTACTTCAATAATTTTTGCAATGCATCATTTACTTTATTAAAACTGAACCGGGAAATAATCT
Organism: Chitinophagaceae bacterium; assembly: GCA_025933775.1. Classification (GTDB taxonomy): domain Bacteria; phylum Bacteroidota; class Bacteroidia; order Chitinophagales; family Chitinophagaceae; genus Ginsengibacter. The sequence continues at coordinate 1,202 of JAICZH010000134.1, read as the reverse complement.
TGTTCATCATTTTTTTAATAGAAGCATTTTGAAGATTTCCTATCGAGCCTTCGTGCGTATGATTAATATTTATATCGTAAGTGAATTTATTATTTTCAATATCCATTCCTATTTTTTTATAAGCATCACGTAATGGAATGCCCTGCTGCACCAGCTTGTTCATTTCTTCCACGCTGAATAAATATTTATATTTTTCATCTTTCAAAATATCTTTTTTTATTTCAATCTTTTTTATCATCAATGTTGCCATTGAAAAACAATTATGCAAATTTTGAAATGCAGGAATTAAATGTTCTTTCAAAAGCTGAAAGTCGCGATGGTAGCCTGAAGGAAGATTTGCAGTTATTAAACTTATTTCATTTGGTAAAGCCTGAATACGATTGCAATGAGCGCGGATAAGCTCAAACACATCCGGATTTTTTTTATGCGGCATAATGCTGCTGCCGGTGGTAAGTTGATCTGGAAAAGAGATGAAATTAAAATTTTGATTCAGGTACAAACTAACGTCCATGCATAGACGAGAAAGTGTTGTGCTAATATTTGCCAAAGCCTGTGAAACAATTTTTTCTGTTTTTCCACGGCTCATTTGTGCATACACAACATTATAATTTAAATCTTCAAAACCCAATAACTCAGTTGTTAATTTTCTATTGATAGGAAATGAAGAACCAAAGCCGGCTGCGGACCCCAAAGGATTTTTGTTTACAATTTCATAAGCGGCATGAAGCGTTATCATGTCATCAACCAGGCCTTCTGCATAAGCGCCAAACCATAATCCAAATGATGAAGGCATTGCCAATTGTAAATGCGTATAGCCGGGCAATAAATATTTTTTATAATTTTCACTTTGCTCAATTAAAAGATCAAAAAAATCTTTTACATCATGCACCAGCATTTCAATTTCTTGACGCAGATATAATTTTAAATCAACCAAAACCTGGTCATTGCGGGAGCGTGCGCTGTGAATTTTTTTACCAACATCGCCCAATTTTTTTGTAAGAATAAATTCAACCTGCGAATGAATATCTTCCACATCATCATCCAACTTAAAATTTCCTGACTGAATATTTTTATAAATTTCTTTTAATCCTTTTTGTAAAACATTTAATTCTTTTTTTGTAAGTAAATTAATTGTTTGCAACATTTGAATGTGAGCCAGCGAGCCAAGCACATCAAAAGGTGCAAGGTACATATCAAGTTCC
>JAICZH010000073.1 GCA_025933775.1 Chitinophagaceae bacterium | reverse complement strand
TCTTCCCATAAATTCAGGAGTAAAGCCTGCAAGCATTTTGCTTCCATAAATATTTGGCAACAAATAAAAAGAAGATAAAAGAATAATACATACCGGGAACAACCAAAATCCTGTTCGTAATTTTCGAAGATTAATTTTTTGCACTTTTGATAAAATAAAATCCAGAACAATAGCAAGTAAAGCCGCAGGAATTGCTCCCGCAAGAATCATGTTTGTATTGTTCAATGCAATGCCGCCAAAAATAAATTCTCCTAATCCACCGGCAGCGATATACGCTGCAAGTGTTGCCACGCCTACGTTTATAACAGTTGCTGTACGAATACCGGCCAATATAACGGGCATGCTTAGGGGCAGTTCTACCTTAGTAAGAATTTGTGCATCGCTCATTCCCATTCCTTTTGCAGCATCTCTTACAGATGCATCTACACCGATAATTCCGGTGAATGTATTTCGTACAATGGGTAATAATGCATATAAAAACAAAGCCACAATTGCAGGCTTTGGCCCAATGCCAAGAATAGGAATCATAAAACCAAGCAATGCAATGCTGGGTATGGTTTGCAATACGCCAACAAAAGCTAAAACAGTTCCTGATAATCTTTTTCGTTTAGCAATAAAAATTCCGAGCGGCACGCCGAGAATAACCGCAATCAATAATGAAATAAATGTAAGGCCGATGTGTGCAAGCAACTGATCGAAAAGTTTTCCGGATTGCTCACGCATAAAACTAAAAAGTGATTGATGCGTTTCATGCATGTTTTTGTAATTTATAATCGTTGAGTGCATTGAATAACGAATCGTAGCTCACAGATTTTATTTCTCCGCTTGATGCATTTTTTAATAAAATATTTTTATCTTTTTTGCCTGATAAAAAATATAAAGCCTGCCAGATGTTTTTATTTGTGGCAATTGTATCATTTGTTATTTCATTATAATTATTTGCAGGAATGTATTGCCAAATATCTTTAAGCAATACTGCATTTAATTCAAGCTGCATTCGTTGTTTTTCAAAAAATGAAGTAACAAAATTATCGGCAGGGTTAAAAAGTAAATCGGCCGGAGCGCCTGCCTGTACTATCTTTCCTTTGTCCATTAATAAAATGGTATCGCCCAATTCAAATGCTTCGTGGATGTCATGTGTAACTAAAACAATTGTTTTATTTTTTAAAACTGCCAGCTCACTAAACTCATGTGTAATGCTTGTACGTGTTACCGCATCGAGTGCGCCGAAAGGCTCATCCATTAATAATATTGGCGGGTCTGCAGCGAGCGCTCTTGCAAGCCCAACTCTTTGTTGCTGGCCTCCACTTAGCTGTTGCGGATACAGGTTTAAGTAATCTTTCGGAAGATGTAATTGTTCTAATAATTCAAAAGTTCTTTCAATAATTTTTTTCTTTGGCCATTTTAATAATTCAGGAACGATGGAAATATTTTCACCAATAGTATAATGCGGAAAAAGGCCGTTGTGCTGCAACACATATCCCATACTTCTTCGCAACTCCTGCGGGGAAACATTTTTTATATTTTTATTATTAATATAAATATTTCCTGAAGTGGTTTCGGTAAGCCGGTTGATCATGCGAAGTGTAGTGGTTTTACCACAGCCGCTCGTACCCAGCAGTACAACGTTTTCTCCATCGTTTATATTAAAGGAAATATTATTAACGGCGGTTGTATCTCCAAAAATTTTTACAACATTTTCAACAGTGATCATTGTATTATTTTTTTAATACAGAGAATGTTATTAAAAATAGGAAATAAAAAAGAGATGAAGTAAGATGATTAAAAATGATTTATGAGCCGTTAAGAAAACTCCACCAGTTTGGGTTTGGATTGGTTCAAATCAAATGAGCTATGCATAGTATAAAATTCTTTTATCGCTGCATTTTATTTCTACTGTCTAACAAGGTGAAAGCTTACCTTTGTGGTACTTGAAACATGCATTTGCCATATTGTTAATGCTAACTATCGGCATTCAGACTTTCAGTAAATGGATCGTGGTTCTTCAATATAACATTAACAAAGATTACATTGCACAAAACCTTTGTGTAAACCGTGCAAAGCCGTCGTGTCATTGCAACGGAAAGTGCTATCTTAAAAAAAGATTAGCAGCCGATGAAAATGACCAGCAACAAAATAATAAATCACTACACCAGGAAAAAACACAGGATTTATTTTTTCAAAAGATTAGCTGCTTTGATTTTGGTTTATTTATGGTGAAAGGCAAACGCTATTCTTATTATCGTAATGGCTCATCCCAGAATTTTTTTCTTTCTTTTTTTCAGCCGCCGCAGTGTTAAATAAACCTGCAACCAATTCATCTTTTTAATTTCATTTCTATTGCTATTGATTCTGTATCCGGTTAGGAGAAAATCAATTTGCAATTGCATATCTAACGGGTGTGCATAAACGCTTTTATTAATATATCATGAGAAAAATTTTTATACTTTTTTATTTATTTTTTTTTATTTCATTTCATTGCTTTGCTCAACACATTTTTCAGGGAAAAATATTAGATGCAACAACCAGCGAGCCTTTAGAATCTGTTATTATAAGGGTTGCCGGGAAAAACGGAATGACGGCTGTAACTCAATCGCAAGGAGATTTTTTACTAAAATTTAACGCAGACACTTGCCAGGCAAATGTTTCAATGATTGGATATAAATCAAAAACTATTATCATTTATAAACAGCAATCACCCTTGATTTATATTGAAAAAGCGCCGCTCGATTTAAAAGAAATCGTTATTACATCGCAGTCCAATAATTTTTCTTTTCATAACCTTAGTGCAATAGATATTAATATGCGGCCTGTAAATTCATCGCAGGATCTGATGCGTCTCGTGCCAGGTTTATTTCTTGGCCAGCATCAAGGCGGAGGAATTGCGGAGCATATTTTTTTCAGAGGGTTTGATGCTGACCATGGCACTGATGTAAATGTTTCAGTGGATGGAATGCCTGTAAATCTTGTATCACAGGCGCATGGCCAGGGTTTTACCGATTTACATTTTTTAATTCCTGAATTGGTTACCACGTATGAGTTTGGCAAAGGACCTTATTATTCAAGCTACGGCGATTTTGCAACTGCAGGGTATGTAAGTTTTAAAACCAAAGATGCATTAGATAAAAACATGTTTAAAATAGAAGGCGGCCAATTTAATACAACAAGGCTAATGACAATGATTAATCTCTTATCAAATAAAGCAAAGCAACATGGCGAAAGCGCATACCTTGCTGCAGAAGATGCTTATACTGACGGCCCTTTTCATTTACCACAAAAATTGAATCGCATTAATTTGTTTGGAAAATATAATATGGATATTAATAAAGCTAACAGGGTTACTATTAATTTATCTACCTTCAACAGTGGCTGGAATTCATCTGGCGAAATCCCTGAAAGAGCTGTAAAGTTGGGCATTACAAGCCGTTTTGGTTATATAGATAGTTTGCAAGGCGGTAGTACGGGCCGCTCCACTGCTATTATAAAATTGCATTCTTTTATTTCGGATAAACTGGAAATGCAAAATGAAATATATTATTTAAACTATTTTTTTAATCTGCATTATGATGATACTTTTTTTGCAGATGACAGTATTAATGGCGATCAGTTGCGGCAAAAAGAAGCAAGAGATGAATTGGGTTACAATGGAAAATTAATTCATCATAAATATTTTTTAAACGATGCAGTTCTTGTGTCTTCGATTGGTGGTGGTATGCAATACAATGCTATTCACAATTCAGAACTTTCGCATACCAAAAATGAAACTATTGTTTTGGAATATTTGCAATTGGGTGATATAAAGCAATGCTCTTTCAATTTATTCTTTAATGAAACTTTTCAATCTGGCAGATGGTTATTGGATGCAGGCTCGCGTATTGATTATATGAATTTTAATTATCAGGATAAGCTGAATCAGCAGCAACCTTCAAGAGAAAAAGTTATTGCAAGCCCGAAACTAAATATTCAATATACTGCTAATAAATCCATTCAGGTTTATTTAAAAACGGGAAAGGGATTTCATTCCAACAATGCAAAAGTAGTAGTAGCTAATAAAGGTGAAGACATACTGCCTGCATGTTATGGAGCAGATATTGGTGTCAACTGGAAACCAGCTTCGCATTTATATATCAATGCAGCCTTATGGTATTTATATTTGAAGCAGGAATTTGTTTATGATGCGGATGAAGGCACGATAGAACCGGGAGGCAAAACAAAAAGAAAAGGAATTGATGTTTCGTTTCGCTATCAATTTTATAAATGGCTTTTTGCATCGCTTGATGTAAATGCCTGCAAAGCGAGAAGTGTAGCGGGTTCTAAAGGGAATACTTTTTTACCATTAGCTGTTCCGTTTTCGAGTACGGGTGGTTTAGATTTTAAATTCCATAACGGTTTGAATGGAGGGTTGAGCTACCGCTACATGACTGACAGGCCCGCTGACGAGAATAATACATTTAAGGCTCAGGGATATTTTGTAACAGATTTTACGGCTAATTATACAAAGAGTAAATATGAAATCGGGCTGGAAATACAAAATCTTTTTAATACAAAATGGAGAGAGGCACAGTTTGAGGTAACATCAAGATTACAAGATGAAGCTGCACCAGTAGATGACATAAACTTTAGTGCGGGAGCTCCGTTTTTTGCAAAGCTGAAATTTAGTGTATTTTTTTAATTTTCGGGTATGCGTTACCGTTATATTTTTATTCTCACAATTGCGCAATCACTTTCCAAAGTGTCATGCAACTTGTAAGAATAACTAATATGCCTATGGCAATGAACATTTTTTTTATCGGAACTTTTCCCACGATCCTTGCCGCCAAAGGCGCTGCCAGCAAGCCTCCTAAGATTAGACCAGCTATATCAACCAACGGAAGACTTTTTAAAAAAATAAAAAAAGTAATGGAGCTGCAAAGCACTACAAAAAATTCGGCAAGGCATACCGAGCCGATAACATAGCGAGGGCTTTTTCTTTTTGAAATTAACGTGCTGGTTACTAAAGTTCCCCATCCACCGCCGGCAAATGAATCCATAAATCCGCCAATGGTAGCAAGCCATCCGGCCTTTTTTATTTTACTATTCACTTGCTTCTTTTTAAATGCCTTTCGCATGATAAAATAACCAAGATATAAAGTGTATAATGAAAGCGGTATTCTTATATATGATGAATATTGCTGCGCATAAAAAGCAAATGATGCCCCGATAACTGCGCCAATGATGCCTGGTATCACAAGGCTTTTAAATAATTTTTTATTGATGTTACCAAAGCGATGATGACTATATCCTGATACGCCGCTTGAAAAAACTCTCGCCGAGTGCACTCTGCTGCTAACGATTGCAGGATTCACACCATTTGCTAAAAGAAAAGTTGTGGATATGGTTCCATAACCCATTCCCAACGATCCATCCACCATTTGCGCAATAAAACCTGTGATGAACATGATGAAAAACGGTTTTACATCTATATAATGCGAAATGGTTTTTACACTCTCAAAAATTTTATGTAACGGAATGTTGGATAAAAGTTCGTGTCCTAAAATCATAAAACAAAAAGCAAGTACACAAAAGGCTACAATCTTTTGCCAGCGCTTTGTTCCGCCTTTTTTTATTTCTTTCTCAAAAATATTTTTTGCAGCCAGTACATTGGTGATGTCATTTAAATGTTTCACTTTTTCTGCAAAGTTTCCATTCATGTTGTTACGAATGGTATGCATGTTTTGTAAAACATTATCTATTTCATCAGGCATCGCATCATTGATTTGTTCTTTCAACCGTTTTGCTATTGTTGGCGATTTGCCATTAGTTGAAATAGCAATTTTTAAATCACCTTTTTTTACAACAGAACTTAAATAAAAATCGCATAGCTCAGGATTATCGGCAACATTCACCAGCTTGCCGGCGCGATGGGTATCATTTCGTATATGCGTAGCCGTTATATTGTCGTTTACGGCAGCAATTACAATATCCGCATCTTCTAAGTCAGCAAATGAATAAAACCTTTCTTCAATAACTATATTTGGAAGTTCTTTTGCAATTTCATGTATCGCTTCGTGAACAGTGATTGAAACAAGATGTATAACAGTTGAAGGAGAATTTTCGGCAACAGTTTTTAGTTTTTCCAAAGCCACATTGCCGCCGCCAATGATGAGCAGGCGCAGCTTTTCAAGCTTTAAGAAAATGGGAAAGAGTTTATTTCCTTCTTCAATTATTATATCTTCTTTTTCTTCCGTCACAAAAAATTTATTTTGGCTTATTTGTTTTATAATTAAACCGCTGAATAATATTTACACGAAAAACATTTTGATCTTCGAGCACAGATGTATTGCTGTGCCACTGAAATATTTTAAGATATTGACATTGTAAAGTTGTATTGGTATTTAGTTTAAAATTTAAACCCGCAAAACTTCTGTTCTGATCAAAAAATAAAGTGTTTTTTACATAACCGGGATTTACTAATACTTCGTTGCCGGCGAGAAAATCAATTTTATTTTCTTTTAAAGGAATTTGCCATTCGAAACGATAACGCAAGCGAAAAATATATTTATACGTTTTACTTTTTTTATTATTTATCACTTGTTGAAGAAAACGTTGCTCTGTTCTTAATCGTTGGATAAAATTTATTTTTTTCAATTTTAATTGATATGAAATTTCCTGCCACGGACGCCATTCATTTTTTAAAAACAATTGCTTATCTGCATACTGTGCGATTTTAAAAAATGCAAAACCCCCGGTAACTGTTACATGATCATTAAAAGTATAACTTACTCCAGACCGGCCTAAAAGCTGCGACCATTGCCTTGTCCAGTCTTTGGTTCTTATTTGCGCATCACTTTGCAAACACCATTTTTTATTGAAACGAACGGTATTATAATATCCTGTCCAAAGCATATTAGTATGTTCTGTTGTATGCTGTGCTTTTGATGCAAAAGGTATAAGAAAAAAAATAGTTGCAATATATTTTTCCGTAATCATTTTTTAATTGAATAATTTTTTGAAAGTATAATCGCCAAATTTTTCATTCTGATTTCGTTCTTTTTTAAATTCTCCAAACAAGATATCGAGTTCAGAAAGGATAGCGGCTTCATCAAGGCTTTCTTTATATAATTTGTTTAGCCGGTAACCCTCATGATCGCCACCCAAATGAAGATTATATTTTCCTAAACCTGTTCCTATAAATCCAATCTCGGAAACAGATGAACGTCCGCATCCATTGGGGCAGCCCGTCATTCGAGTAATAATATTTTCACCCGACAAATCGTATTTGGCAAGTAACGTCTCAATCTTCGAAAGCAAAGATGGAAAATAGCGTTGTGACTCTGCCAATGCTAACGGGCATGTTGGCAATGCCACGCATGCCATTGAATTTTTTCTTAATGCGGAAGCGTTATTAGTATGCTCAATAATTTTATATTCTTCTAAAATATCATTGATCTCTTTTTTGTCTTTTGGCGACACATCACTTACTATTACCTTTTGATTTGCAGTAAGCCTGAATTTTACTTTTTCCGTTTCTGCGATTTTTTTTAATGCCGATTTAATAGATATTTGTTCAGTATCAAGCACTCTTCCATTTTCAACAAACAAAGTATAATACCAATTGCCGTTTACGTCTTTTTCCCAGCCATAATAATCCTCACGCTTGTTAAAGATATAAGGCTTCGATTGCTGAAACTTAAAGTCCATGCGCTTTTCAACCTCTGTCTTAAATTTATCTACACCCATTTTATCAATGGTATATTTTATTCTTGCCTGTTTTCTATCAACACGATCTCCATAATCTCTTTGAACTGTTACTACTTCGTAAATCGCTTTAAAAGTTTTTTCACCTGCTTCCACAAAACCTATTTCCGTTGCTAACCGGGCGTAAGTATCGGGGTTGCCAAATGTGAATGCAAGCCCTCCGCCTATGGCAAAATTGAAACCAACCAATTTATTATTTTCAATGATTGCAATTAATCCCAGGTCATTTCCAAACACATCTATATCATTGTTTGGAGGAATGCAAATTCCTATTTTAAATTTACGTGGTAAGTATGCATCCTTGTATAAAGAGTCTTCTTCTAATTTTTTATCAACTATCTTTTCTTCATCGAGCCATATCTCGTAATAAGCGCGGGTCTTGGGTTTCAGGAGTTTGCTTATTTTATCTGCATACGCAAATATTTCTTCATGAAGCGGTGATTGTTTTGGATTGGGACTGCAAGTTACATTTCTGTTTACATCACCGCACGCAGAAATAGTATCAAGATGTACCTGGTTAAATATTTTATGAGTTGGTTTTAATCTTGATTTATACACGCCATGCAATTGAATAGTTTGTCGGGTGGTGATCTTGAGTTCATCTGTAGAATCTTTACCCGCAATATCATTCAATGCTATCCATTGCTCTGAAGTCAAGATACCGCCCGCCATACGCAAACGAATCATAAATGAAAATAATCGTTCGAGTTTTTTTTCCGCTCTTTCTTCTCTTCGATCTCTATCGTCTTGCAAGTACATTCCGTGAAATTTCATAAGCAGCGTATCTTCTTCCTTCATGGCTCCAGTTAATTCATCATGTAAGCTTTCAACAATAGTTCCGCGAAGGGCATCTCCTTCAACTTTTACTCTTTCTAATAAGGGTAATGATCCCCTTGCCTCCGAAGGGGGAACAACCGGAACCTTAATATTATTTGATTCTTCTGCCATCTTTTATATTTAATTAATTTTTAAATTTTTTATCATTCGTAGTAAAGGTTTACAAAAAAGTGGTGTAAGTCTCCCCTTCGGGGAAATTGAGAGGGGCTTTAATAAACATCTGTAACATACCTTCCATCTTCTTTTAAACTATCTAAATATTTTTCTGCTTCATCTTTTGAACGTTCACCAAACTGTTCAATGATTTTTAATATCGTTTGCTCAACATCAATGCTCATCGGGTCTTTCGTGCCACACACATATACGTAAGCTCCTGTTTGCAGCCACTCAAAAAATTCATTTCCATGTTGCAACATTTTATGTTGCACATAAATTTTTTCTTTTTGGTCTCTTGAAAATGCAGCGCTCACTTTGGTAAGTGTTCCGGTTTCAAACCAGCTTTGTATTTCACTTTGATATAAAAAATCTGTAATAAAATGTTGCTCGCCGAAGAATAACCAATTTTTTCCTGAAGCTCCTGTCGCATCTCTTTCGGCAATGAATGAACGGAATGGCGCTATGCCGGTTCCCGGGCCGATCATAATAACATTACTAACGGTGTCGGGTAAACGAAAACGATTATTAGGATGAATATAAAATTGTAATTTATTATTTGTATCAAAATGAGATAAAAATTCAGAGGCAAGCCCATGTTGAATTTTATCATTTACAATAAAAGAATTTTTAGCAACAGTAATATGTATTTCGCCTGGATGCGCTTCCGGCGAGGATGCGATGGAATACAGCCGCGGCGCAATTGGTTCTAATATTTTTACAATTTCGATAAATTGATTTTCATCTTTTACAGGATATTTTTTTAAAAGATGAAGTAAGTCCATTCTTTCAATTGAGAAATCTTTTTCAATAATTGCAGCATATTGTTTTATTATCCGTTCTGGTAAATAAACAATATTTAATTTTTTATGCAAAAGATCATACAATGAAACCAATTCATTTTTGTAATCAATGTTCGTATAGGCATCAACGTTAGTAACAGCGATAATTTCTTCCACAATTGTTTTATTATTTTCAGGAATAATGCCAATTGAATCGCCGGGTTGATAGGTTACATCTTCGGCTTCGATTTCTATGTGAAAGGTTTTTTTATTACTTCCTCTGTCATTTAAATTAATATGGGCAAGCAACTTGCCATTATATATTTTTTTGCCTGAAGATTTCTTTGTTGCAATACGAGGCTCTGTAATTACAGGTGCATCAGCATTGCTGTTGAGTGATTTGCAAATCTCATCAAACCATTCACTGGCCTCGGTTTCGTAATCAATATCACACTTTTGAATCGGAAAAAATCGCTTGCCGCCTAATTTATTTAATTGCAAATCCACATCTTCACCGGCTTTGCAAAATAATGGATAAGAAGTATCACCCAATGCGAGAACACTATATTTTAATTTATCGAGTTTAAATCCATTATTGTGCACATGATCGTAAAATTTCTTTGCTGCAGCAGGAGGCTCACCATCGCCGTGAGTGCTTATCACGGCAAGAAAATATTCTTCTTTGGTAAGATCATTTAACCGGTATTGATCCATGCTTTGCACCTTTGCATGAATGCCTTGTTTTTTTGCTTTGGCAGCAAATTCTGTTGCTAATTTTTTTGAATTGCCGGTTTCTGTTCCATAAGCAATGGTAATTTTATTTACACCATTTTTTATAACTACTTTTTTTTCATCAAACGGTTTTGCAGATACAATTCCATTCAAATATCCATTCATCCAAATCAATTCTTCATTGGTTGATTGATGAATGAGGTCTTCAAATGTTCTTAATTTATTTTCAGCTAACATGAAGCAAATTTTCAGGGTTATTAATTTGTGTGATAATTGGTTTAAAATAATATTCGCTGCTATTGCTGTTGGGAAGCCATGCAAATTGTTCATGAAGCGAAACCACTTTACCAATAATCACCAAAGAAGGAGAAATAAATTTTTTTCCGTTTAAATTATTTTTATAATCGTATAAATTACTGATGTAAACATTTTGCAAAGGAGTGGTTGCCTGCTCAATAACCGCTAATAATTTATCTTCATGAATATTATTAATAGTTAATTTTTCAACCACTTTATCCAATGTTTCAGAAGACATATAAAATACCAAAGTATCATTTGTGTGAGCTAATTCTTTCCAGTATTTATCAGTAACAATATCAGATTTATAATAAGTAAGAAAACGAACGGATGTAGCGTAACCCCTCGCTGTGAGCGGGATTCCGGCTGTTGCAGCAGCGCCCAAAGCCGCAGTAACCCCCGGAATTATTTCATAAGAAATATTATTTGCGACTGCGGTTTCCAGTTCATCTAATATGTTTGAAAAAATAGAAACATCGCCACCCTTCAGGCGTACTACTAATTTACCTAGCAAACAATAATGCACGATCAATTCATTAATGGTTTGTTGAGGTGTTGAAATGCCAAGGCTGCATTGTTTGCCAACATAAATTATTTTAGCAGTTGAATTACCGTAAGTATTTAAAATGTCCTCACTTACCAAACGATCGGTAAGTACAACATCAGCCTGTTGCAAATAGCGCATAGCCTTCACCGTTAGTAACTCCGGGTCGCCGGGTCCGGCGCCCGCAATAACCAGTTTCCCGTTTTTTAATTGTTGTATCATTATTAGTCTACTTCTTTAGTAGGTTATATTTTCAAATTTTTTTTATTCAATCATACATGCGCCAACGGTAACACAACTTGTTTCATCAATTAATATCGCTCCCCCATTTTGTCTTAAATTTTTATAGGAGTCAAACGCAACAGGAGACGCTGTTTTAATATTTACTTTAATAATATCGTTCAACACAGCTTTCTCAGGCGAATCAATTTTTTGTAAAGTGTTTACATCTAATTTGTATTCTATTTCTTTTACAACACATCTCACCAACCGGCTGTTAATTTGTAAAAAATATTTATTGCCCGGCTTTAAAGGTTTATTATCCATCCAGCACAACATTGCTTCAAATTCCTGTTCCGTTTTCGGTTGATTATTTATTGGAACAATCATATCGCCACGGCTTATATCCAAATCATCTTCTAAATGAAGCACTACACTTTGCAATGCATAAGCTTCATTAACTTCTTTGCCTCCAATTTCAATTGTTTTAATTACACTTTCAATACATGATGGAAGCACAATTACTTTATCTCCTTTTTTATAAATGCCACTGATAATTTTTCCTGCATAACCCCTGTAATCGTGTAGCTGTGCGGATTGCGGGCGAATGACATATTGCACAGAAAATCTTGCATCGATAAAGTTTATATCAGAATCGAGTTGAATATTTTCTAAATAATGCAATAAAGATTCACCATCATACCATAAAAATTTTTCAGATTTCTCAACAATGTTATCGCCATTCAATGCGCTGATAGGAATATATTTTACATCTTTTAAGCCAAGTGATGCAGCTACTTGCTGATAATCTATCACAATGTTATTATAAACATCCTGCGAATAATTTACCAGATCCATTTTATTAATTGCAACAACAATATGCGGAATGTTTAACAAGGATGCAATAACAGAATGGCGGCGTGTTTGCTCTACCACTCCATTCCTTGCATCAACTAAAATAATTGCCAGCTCCGAATTAGAAGCGCCGGTAACCATGTTGCGTGTGTATTGAATATGACCCGGTGCATCGGCAATGATAAATTTCCGTTTAGGGGTAGAAAAATACTTATAAGCAACATCAATCGTAATACCTTGCTCACGTTCTGCACGTAACCCGTCTGTAAGTAAAGCCAGGTCAATGTTTCCGGCGTTTTTATTTTTGCTTTGTTTTTCAATTGCGGCAAGCTGATCAATTAAAATTGATTTGCTGTCGTACAACAACCTGCCAATCAAAGTGCTTTTGCCATCATCAACACTTCCTGCTGTTATAAATCTTAAAATGTCCATTTTATTAGTTATGAGTTATTAGTTACGAGTTATTAGTTATGAGTTGTACTTATCACTCATAACTAATCACTGGTAACTTGACTAAAAATATCCCGTCTTCTTCCTGTCTTCCATTGCTGCTTCTGAAACTTTATCATCAATTCTTGTTTCGCCACGCTCGCTTGTTTTAGTTGCAATTATTTCTTTTATGATTCCATCAATGTCTGTTGCATTTGATTCCACTGCTGCGGTACATGTCATGTCGCCAACAGTGCGATAACGTACTTTTGTTTTTGTTACAATATCATTTTTATCGGGTTTAATAAATTCAGAAATGGAGACCAACTGTCCTTCATGATGTATCACTTCTCTTTCATGCGCAAAATAAATTGAAGGCAATTCAATCTTTTCTCTTTTTACATAATTCCAAATATCGAGTTCTGTCCAGTTGCTGATCGGGAATGCGCGAACGTTTTCACCTTTATGAATTTTTCCATTATAAATATTCCAAAGTTCAGGCCTTTGAAGCTTAGGATTCCATTGTCCAAATTCATCTCTCACAGAAAATATTCTTTCTTTAGCTCTTGCTTTTTCTTCATCTCTTCTTGCGCCGCCAATCAATGCATCGAATTTATACTCGTCAATAATATCAAGCAGGGTATAGGTTTGCAAAGCATTGCGGCTTGCAAATTTTCCTTTTTGTTCTGTAAGATTTTTTTCTTTGATTGTTTTTTCAACATTCCCTACTACTAATTTTTCTCCGATTTTATTTACCAGTTTATCTCTGAAATTTAAAGCTTCAGGAAAATTATGACCTGTATCAATATGCACTAATGGAAAAGGAAACTTGCCGGGACGAAACGCTTTCAATGCAAGATGAACAAGCGTTATAGAATCTTTTCCGCCTGAAAATAATAAACCGGGCCGCTCAAATTGCCCGGCTACTTCACGCATAATATGAATAGCTTCCGATTCTAATTGTTCCAAATAATCCAAATGATAGGTGCTCATTTTTTTAATTTATATTATGATGCCTGCTGATGAATATGCAAGCCGCATTCTTTTTTTGTATTGTCTTCCCACCACCATCTTCCTGCGCGAAAATCTTCGCCGGGCCTGATGGCTCTTGTACACGGCGCACAACCGATGCTTACAAAACCCCGATCGTGTAATGAATTGTAAGGAATATCATTTTCATTGATGTATTGTTTTACATCTTCGGTTGTCCAATGCAGCAATGGATGATATTTTATAATGTTGTTGGTTTCATCCCATTCTATCTGTGGCATGTTATGCCGGTCAGCAGAATGTTCTGCACGAAGGCCTGTGATCCAAACGGAATTATTTTGTAATGCTCTTTTCAATGGCGCTACTTTGCGTATGTAACAACATTCTTTCCTGTTTTCTATTGATTCATAAAAAGCATTAGGGCCTTTTTCTGCAACATAATTTTCCAATGAAATTGCATCAGGGTAAAATGCTTTTATTCGCATATTATATTTTTCATTGGTTGCTCTCCACACCGAATAGGTTTCAGGAAATAACCTGCCGGTATCTAATGTAAAAATTTTTATGGGAAGATGATTGCTTACAATTTTATGTGTGATAACCTGGTCTTCAAAACTAAAGCTGGTTGAAAAAATTACTTTACCGGGGAACTGGTTAGTTAATGATAATAAAAACTCATCAATGCTCAGAACGTTGACTGCGCCTGTAATTGCGGGTATTTGTTCGTGAAGTGTTTGAATCATTTTTATTAGTATTTATGTGGAAGATGGGTTAAAAAAAATTTTTGAATTTATCTGTTGCTTCATAAAAATAATTAATCAGCAACAGCAGCGCATGCAACAACACGGCATATACATAAATACTAATGATAAAAATGACTTCATGTTATGTAATTTCTAATAGTCTACCACAAAAGTAGGGTATAGAATTTAAAAAAATAAAAATAATTTTAAACAAATTTGTTTTTATAGTGAAAATTCATTTGTAAAAAATTATTAAAATGATTGAATGAGTTTGTTCAAATCATTGCTGGCGCTGGTTTTTATAGTTTCCTTTTTTAAATATTTTATTAAAATAAAATTTTCATAATTTTTTTCCCGATACGAAAATTAAAAAAAATTAATTGGGTATTTATTTTAGTTATAGCAGAAATTATTTTTTATTGATTTATCTCAATAAAATTTATTGCGGTATCTCATTCATTAGCTTTCATAACACATGTAATTTTGCCTTTAGAATACATTTTTTAAAACAAAAAATATTAAATGAAAAAAATATTATCAACAAATCCCCGCAACGCTGCTGCGCTTGTTGCACGGCTTGCATTAGGTATTACCGTTTTTCCGCATGGAGCACAAAAATTATTAGGATGGTTTGGCGGCCCCGGTTTTAATGGAACGATGGGATTTTTAAACGGCATGATGCATCTCCCCTGGATCATTGCATTGCTGGTAATTCTTATTGAATTTTTCGGAGCGCTGTTTTTAATTTTTGGATTTCTTACACGAATTGCTGCATTTGCAATAATTGTAAATTTTTTAGGCGTTCTTTTTTCATCAATTATTCATAATGGGTTTTTTATGAACTGGGGATCGCAGCAAAACACACCTGAAGGCATTGAATATTTTGTTTTACTTTTTGGTTTAGCGATTGCTGCATTAATTGCCGGAGGCGGCGCAGCAAGTGTGGATGCAGCAATTACCAAGAAAAATTATAAATAAAAATTAATAAGGAGTTTAATTGCAATGACAACTTTATCAGACTTTAAAAAGTTTACAAGTAATTTAAAAAAACAGGATCACAAAATGCCTGTTTTATTTATCGGGCATGGCTCGCCGATGAATGGAATTGAGCACAACCAATTCAGTGAAAGCTGGGCGCAGCTTGCAAAAGAGATACCAACGCCTGAAGCAATATTAGTTGTATCAGCACATTGGCTAAGCCGCGGCACAAAAATTACTGCAATGGATTTTCCTGAAACGATTCACGACTTTGGCGGTTTTCCCAAAGCATTGTTTGATGTACAATATCCTGCGCCGGGAAATCCTGAACTTGCAAAAGAAACTGCTTCCATAATAAAATCTGCTGATGTAGAATTGGTACATGATTGGGGATTGGATCATGGCGCATGGACTGTGATAAGAAATATGTATCCCGATGCAAAAATTCCGGTGTTGCAGTTAAGCATTGATTATACTAAAGGCCCGCAATTTCATTATGAGCTTGCAAAGGAACTTTCATCCTTACGCAGCAAAGGCGTATTAATAATTGGAAGCGGAAACATGGTGCATAATCTTAGAATGATTTCGTTTGATAAACTTGATGCTGAATATGGCTACGATTGGGCAATTGAAATGAATGAAGTTTTTAAAAAGCATATCACCAATCGCAATCATGATGCATTGATAAATTATGAAAGCCTCGGAAATGCAGCAAAACTGGCTGTTCCCACGCCCGATCATTATTATCCTTTACTCTATTCCTTAGGTTTGCAAAATAAACATGAAGAAGCATTTATCTTTAATGATAAATTAATGGCTGGTTCGCTTACGATGACATCGCTGGTGATTCAATGAGATTTTTTTTAAATAAAATTTTTTTGAGGTGAATTTGAAATTTGAAAAAATATAAAAAAAACTATAGTTCTGGATGAACTAAATAAAACAGCATTGATCTATCTTCACGAACATGCCAGCATCAATTTCAATACTTCTTGGAGCAGGATTTTCAGCTCCAATGGGATACCCAACTGGAGACAAATTAAATAATCTTTTACTTAACTGTACAGGAGATAACTTTGCATTCTCTT
>JAICZH010000045.1 GCA_025933775.1 Chitinophagaceae bacterium | reverse complement strand
ATTAATATTCATCTTCATTAAAAAAGAAATCTTCCTGGCTGGGATAATCAGGCCAGATGTCTTCAAGTCCTTCATAAATTTCGCCGCCTTCATCTTCAAGCTCCTGCAGGTTTTCAACTACTTCAATAGGTGCTCCACTGCGAATGGAGAAATCAATCAGTTCATCTTTTGTAGCAGGCCACGGTGCGTCTTCAAGGTGCGATGCCAGTTCTAAAGTCCAAAACATATTTTTCCTTTTTTCTATTTAAATTAAAATCCGTTTGTCAATTTTTCCGCAAAAGTAAAAGTTATATCCGTATTACCAAATATTGTTTTACAGCCGATATACACTTCTTTGATGCATAATATAACGTAATGGATGCATGATAAGTATCTTTATTTTTATATTTTAGAAAATGTTTATTAACCTTTATATTTAAGCATGTTAAAAGCAACCGGAATTTATAAAAACTACGGCGCATTGGCTGTATTAAAAGGAGTGAATATCGAAATTTCAAAAGGGGAAATTGTAAGTATTGCCGGGTCATCAGGCGCCGGCAAAAGTACGTTGTTGCATATTTTAGGTACGCTTGATAAAGCAGATAAAGGAGAAATTTTTATTAATAATTTTCCAGTGTTTAAAATGAATGGGAAAAAATTAGCAGCTTTCAGAAATAAACATATTGGGTTTGTTTTTCAGTTTCACCATTTATTGCCAGAGTTTACAGCATTAGAAAATGTATGTGTTCCGGGCTGGATTGCGGGAAGAAAAACAAAAGAAGTTCAGGAAAAAGCTTTATCACTTTTAGATATACTTGGCTTAAGCGATCGTGCCGAACATAAGCCTGGCGAGCTTTCCGGCGGTGAGCAACAAAGAGTAGCTGTTGCAAGAGCATTAATTAATAACCCATCAATTGTAATGGCTGATGAGCCCACGGGCAATCTCGATTCGGCAAATGCAAAAGAATTGCACAATTTATTTATTGATTTACGCAATCGTTTTCAACAAACATTTTTAATTGTTACACACAATGAAGAGCTGGCACAAATGAGCGATAGAATTTTGCACATGAAAGATGGAAAGATGATTTGATATAGAAATTTTATTAAATAAAATTTATCTCGTAAGTCCGTCATTTACTTTTTGCCAATCAGTTGTTTTTAAAATTTCGTTTATACGATCACTTGATCCTGAAATAATAATTACAATGTTTTCTATAAACGGAGTTCCTTTAGGATGTATAAATTTAAATTGATAATCCTGCCGGTCTGCCGGTGTTGTTGCGGTTGACCAATTACCAAAAATTAATACATAACTAGCAGGGGTGTTTTCGTCTCTTCCAATTAATTTATCTGCAGGTTGTTTATAAGCAAAATAGCAACCGGGTATTTTTAAATCTGCTGCGCTGTTCTTTAAAGGCTTTACAGGAATGACAACCTCATTTACATGCACTTCTACATATAGATTGGATATGTCTTTTATTTTTTGTCCTTCTTTTACTAATTGTTCCATTGCTTTGGTATCGCTGGCGTCTAACGTAACATTATTTACTTTATCATAATAAGCTTTTATGTTTTTATTATAAAAATTAGAACCTTGCCTGATGGTAAAATGCCAATCGTTGAAGGGGCCTGTATTTATGGGAATGTTCGGATGTCTTTGCACAGAATAATATTGGGGCGCATCGGCGCCGCCGCTTTCTTTTTGCCAGGTATCGTTTTGAAATCTATCAATCATCGGCACAATTATATTTACTGCTTTATTGATAACAATTGTTTCGGCTTCATTGGCTGGCCGGTCGTTTTGAGCAGATGCATAACAAAAAATAAAAGATGAAAAAAATAATTGTGATAAAAATTTATAGCTCATCGAATAGAATTTATTTTAAAATTTTAGTTTGAATTATTTTTTAGGATTAAATATTTTGTTCAAAAACCAATAACAGAAATCATTTGATTTGGGTTTTACTAGTTCCGTAGGAACTTTTGGTGGGTAAAAATTTCCGGAAAGTACATGAAACGTTCCGAAGGAACGTTTGGTGCTTTTATATTTAAATCATTTACCCACTTCCGATATCTATTGGGAAAGAAGCGAAGGAGCAAAAGAAGAATTTGCGTCTTCATTTCTTATGCGTCTTTGCTTGAATTACACCTTTACAAATTCCACTCTCCGGTTATTTGCTTTTCCTTCGGGAGTATTATTATCGCTTATGGGTTTGGTATCGCCAAAGCCTTTGGTGGTAAGCCTTCCGGCATCAATGCCCATACTTACTAATTGAGTTTTTACTGCATCGGCGCGTTGTTGAGAGAGTGTAAGATTATGAGCAGCATCACCGGTATTATCAGTGTGGCCATCTATTTCAAATTTTAATGATGCATCTTTTTTCATTAAATTATAAATCTGGTTAATAGAACCCATTGATTCAGGTTTCAATGTTGCTTTATCAATATCAAATAAAATTCCATGCATAATAATTTTACCATCAGTGGTTACTTTTTTATAAATATCAATGCCACCTGCAGCAATACGAATATTTTTTATAAATGAATTTTCATAACCGTTTACATCAATTGTTACATTATTGGCTTTGCCCGTAAGATTATTTACGTTTGCTACGCGATATTGATCAATATATACTTTGCCAACTGTTTTATTAATCGCAATGGCTATGTGATGCCATTGCATCGGGTGATTATAGTTTACATCTAATCCTTCTGGAAAATTTACATCGCCAAGCGTCCAGTTAATTGAATTATCAGTGCCAAATGTCATTCCGGGCATTATGCCTTCTTTGGCTGCGTAGTAAACCCTGCTTCCAAAATCAACCATCAAATGGGCTACGCCGAATCCTTCATTTTTAAAATCAAATTCAACCGTAAACTGATCGGGCATATATGTATCGCTGCTCATTCTTGGAGTCATAGTGGCGCCCGAGCCTTTAGGCACATGAATTACATTTTCACCATCTTCTTGTTGTATATCCATTTGCCCATTTTCAAGCGTAAGCTGGGAAGGTATTTCACCGGTTTGTTCATCTGCAAGATTGGATTGAAAAATAATTTTATCGCCGGGAACAAAATCATAATTCGCATAACTTTTTACAGAAGCCGGCTGAGAATCTTTTGAAGAAGAATTATCAGCAGTATTATTATTGTTACTATTATTATCAGCGTTTGATGATGAGTTGTTATTATTTTTTTCGCTTTTATTTTTCTTCTTAAAAAGCCCTTTTATTTTATTTTCAGTTTTATTAAGTCCACCTTCCACACTGTTATCAATATCATTATTGGCATGGTTGGAAGCCGCATCAGTAGCGGTTTGTTTGGGATTATTTATTTGCGCAATGGAAACCTGCAGGCAAATAAGAGCAATACCGAGTAAAAGATATTTTTTCATAATAGTTTTTTTATACCTCAAAGAAATATATTTTCATAAATAATACCTATCGTATGAAAGTATGATTTTGTGTTTTTATAAAAATCCCCCTGACTGATGTTTCACAGCAGAGGGAATAAAACCCCACACTCCAAAAATTTTAATAATAATTTTATTGTATTTCTATTTCTATTACAATAATTCCTCGTAAAAATTTTTTCAAATTTTTAGTTTCAATCATGGGTAATACAATTGAAAAGTAAATGTAGAAACACGGCTGGGGTAGATCAATCAGATAAACAGATGATTTTATAAATTATTTTTTCAACACTTTTGCAACTGCCTGCGTTTTGGTATTTACATGCAGCTTTTCATAAATGTGGCGGATGTGGGTACGCACCGTGCTGATGCTGATAAAATATTTTTCTGCCAATTTTTTATAGCTCAATCCATCCACCAATGAATGTAAAATTTCTTTTTCTCTTGTGGTAAGCTGAAAATCCTCGCGATGATCTGTATGATTATTTTGAAAAGAAAGAATAACTTTTCTGGCAATGCTGGCGCTCATAGGCGAGCCGCCATAATATAAAGATCGTATCGCTTCTATAATTTCTTCGGGCGATGATTTTTTTAAAAGATACCCTGATGCGCCCGCTTTTAGCGCTTCAAAAATTTTTTCATCATCTTCAAAAACGGTGAACATTAATATTTCAGCAGCATTGAAATTTTCTCTTATGGTTCTTACCCCTTCAATTCCTGAAATGTGGGGAAGCCCAATATCCATCAGTATTACATCGGGTTTCGATTTATTTATTTCACTTACGATGTTGAGCAAATTATTAAGAGACGCTACGCATTGCATGCCTTCCGTTTCATTAAATAAGTTGCAAAGCGATTGACGCAATGCGTTATTATCTTCTACTATCGCAATTTTTATCATGGCTGCAAAGTTGGTCAAAACAAAATGATTTAGCCATCATATATTTATTTGATTTTTACAATGAGAGTTACCGAAGTTCCTTTATTACATTCAGATGAAATTTCAAATACCGCGTTCATTTGTTCCGCTCTTTTTTGTATGCTGAACAAACCATTACCTGTTGTGGGTGTGTTCTTGTTAAAACCAATTCCATTATCTTTTATAACAATATTCAGTTGCGAATGATTTTTATGAATAGTAATTTCTGCTTCAGTACAATTTGAATATTTTACCAAATTATTAATCGCTTCCTTCATAATAAGATAAATGTGTTGCCTGTATGCCATGCTCAGATGCACTTCAGGTGTATTATCGCCGATATTAATTTTATAATTTATTTCTTTGGCTTCAAAAAGACGTGATGCAAAATTTTTTATTCTTATCAAAAGATTTTCTAAAGAATCATTTTTAGGATTGATGCTCCATACAATATCATCCATCCGCTCCATGAGCGAAATTGAATTTTCTTTTATTTCATGCAGCATTTCTGCCGATTGATTTTCTTTTTTTTGCCGCAAAGCGATTTCGCTTAAAATAGAGATGGAACTTAATGTAGAGCCAATATCATCGTGCAGGTCGAGCGAAATTTTATTTCTTAATTTTTGAATTTTTAAAACTTCGTATATGCGGTACCGGTAGATACCATAAAAAATTATTATCGCAATTAAAATGCATAAAAATAAAAACCACCCCGTACGCCAGAAGGGCGGCTTAACTTCAAAATGAATATTTAAAATTTTTTGTGCAGCAACCCTGTTTGCATTGGCGCCTTTCAAAAGCAACGTATAATCCGCGGGCGAAAGATTGGCAAATTCCACTTCTCCCCGATGACCAGCATATCGCCAGTTAGTATCAATTCCTTTTAACTGATAATAATAATTATTGTTGAGCGGATCATTATAATCTGTAATCGCCCATTTGAAAATAAAATTATTAATTGAATGATTAAAATCTATTTTATCTCCATCAGTAAAAAAAATATTTTTTCCATTCGCAATAAAATCCGTCAACATAATTTTTGATGCGTTGCCAATTGAATGCAATACTTTTTGAGGATTAAATTCAAGCAAATAGTCCGGGCTTCCGAAAACCATATTTCCATTACTGAGACAAAGCAAAGAGCCATCCATATCATTTTTTACAAGTCCATCTGCGATAGTAAAATGATCGAACGTTTTTGTAGAAGTGTTATACAACATAAGCCCCTGGCGGGTTGCAAGCCACAGATGCGCTGCTGTATCGAATGCCATTGCAGTTATTGACTTATCCATTTGCGCTGGCAATTCAATTTTATGAAGCACCATGCTATCGCAATGCCAATAATAAATTGTTGCATTTAAAAATGTATAACAATAATTATTATGATACAAAATTTCAGTTGTGCTATATTTTTCGCCTAATCGTTTTACAAAAGTCTTTGAAAATTTTTTTGAAGCGCTGTTGTAAAAAATAATTCCCTCATCATAATCGGCAAACCACAGATTATTATTTTTATCTTCAACAGCAGCTGCAATTACCAATTGTTTTGGCGCGCCACCTTCATTAATAAAATGATCAAACACTTCGTGAAAATTGTGGTACGATGAATCAGTAATCCAAATTCCATTTCTCCATGGAAATATCCACCAGCTTTTATTTTTATCCTGAAAAATATTTGTAATAAAATTTCCTGCCGTAAAATCTTTTGCAAGAAAATTTAATGAATGCAAATCGAGTTGATGCGATTGAAGATTTATATCAACCATACCATTGCTGGTACCGGCTTTAATAGTTTCGGTCCCTGAATGATTGAGAGATAAGCATGATAATTTTTTTGTAATTTTTTCATTGCTGTAATCATCCGTAACTAATAAATTTTCATTGTATGCTTTTAAAAAATTTTCACCTTCACCGGAAACGAGCAATTTATTATTCCATTCAAGCATACTGATACTCTGGCTGGTTATTGGTGATGAAAAAATGTGTTGAATGAATAATGATTTTGCAGGATTATAAATATACAGCCCGTCATTGCCGCCCATCCACAACCAACCATCGGCTGATGTGTACATGTCGTTAATATTATGAGATGAATTGTTTTGAATATGTATAAAATGAGTTTGTTGAATATCAAAAACCTTTAAAGACCCATTCACAAACAAGAGATAATGCCCGTCGGCTTGTTTTATTTCTGCAACTGAATTAATATTTCCGGCATAAGGATACGTGATTATTTTTTTTGTGATCGGATCAAATTTTTTTAAACCACCAACCCACGTTCCCATCCATATTTTGCCTTCATGATCTTCAATAAAGGTTGTAAATAATTCAGTAAAGTTGGGATCGTTTGCAGCGCTTACTTCATGTATAATTTTGTGCGTAAAAATATTATAACTCCATAGACCATTAAAAGTAGTCATCCATACAACGCCCGCCTGGCCTATTGCGAGGCTTGTAATGCGATTATTTTTTTGAAGATCATTTTTATTGCCGGGCAAAACAATTGCAGTTATTTTTTTATTTGCATAATAAAATAAACCAGCAGGTGTTGCTATAAAAATAGTATTATTTTTATCTGCAGCGATGCAATTAATAAATTGTGAGTTACCAAAAATATTTTGAGGAAGATGATATACAGAAAATTTTTTGGTAAAAGGATTAAAAGAATTAAGCCCATCCTGCGTTCCAATCCATATTAATCCATTTGTATCAGCGGTTATAGATTGAATGTTGTTGTTACTTATTGAATTTTTATTTTCTTCCTCATGTTTGAAAGTAGTGATGGAAGAGCCATTCATCATATTAAGCCCGGTTAACGTTCCAATCCATACTATATCATTTCTATCTTTATAAATGCATTGTACATGATTATCGCATAAACCATTTTCTTCTGTGATATGATGCAGCAAGAATGGCTCCTCACGCTGGCCCGCACACGAAAAAGTAATGAGAAGAAAAAGAATACAAACAGATAAAAAAATTTTAAAATTGAAGTAAGCCATCTGCATAAATTTAATATGCATTACAATATAACTAAAAAAATTATAGAAAATGATGTTGTATTTATGTACACTGTTATGTGCGTGGATGCCAGATAATTTCCTGCGCATTGTGCATTTTACCTACATATCTTGCCAGCACAAAAAGATAATCGCTCAGCCGGTTGAGATACTTAATTATTAATGGTTCTACATGCCCGTTATGAGTTGAAAGATTTACGCAACATCTTTCAGCACGGCGGCAAACACATCTTGCAATGTGCGTGATGGAAACTGAAGGATGCCCACCCGGCAAAATAAAATTCTTCATTTCGGGAAGGGTTTCATTCATGGTATCAATTTCTTTTTCGAGCACAACAACATCGGCTTCATGCAAATCCGGAATTATTAATTTCGTTTCTTTTTCAGGATCACATGCCAGTGTAGCGCCAATGGTAAAAAGCCTGTCTTGTATTTTTTTTAAAATATGATTGGCGCTAAAATCATTGATGGAATCATTTAGCAAACCTATCCACGAATTAAGCTCATCAATGGTTCCGTAAGCTTCTATTCGAAGATCGCTCTTTAAAATTTTTGTTCCGCCAATGAGGCCTGTCTTTCCTTTATCACCTGTTTTGGTATATATTTTTTGAGACATAAATGGTGAGTTGTCAATTATGAATGTTGAATTGTATCTTGCCTGAAAAAAATTGTTCAAAAATAGATCAATAAAAATGATGAGCTAAGGTATTCACAATTGCTTTAAAATTTTATATCAAAATAAATCAAATGGCTGAAATAATAATTATTGGTGGCGGAATAATAGGAACCTGTTCTGCATATTATTTATTACAACAAGGGCATCATATAACTATAATTGATAAAACTGACATGCTTGATGGATGCTCTTATGGAAATGCAGGTTACATTTCGCCGAGTCATTTTGTTCCTTTAGCAACTCCGGGTATTATAAAGCAGGGCTTTAAATGGATGGTTAATTCCAAAAGCCCGTTTTATATACAACCCAGGCTCAGTAAAAGTCTTATCAACTGGGGAATAAAATTTATTAAGTCTGCAACAAAAAATCATGTTGAAAATTCGGCAATTCCGCTGCGCGATATTTCAGTGCTTAGCAAAAAACTTTATGAAGAAATGTGTGATGTGCCGGGCTTTGATTTTTATTATGAAAAAAAAGGATTGCTCGATTTTTTCAGAACAGAAGAAAATGCACATCACAGCGAAGCGATTGTAGAAGCATCAAAAAAATTAGGACTTGATGCAAGTTTATTAAATAAAGAAGAAGTGGAAAAATTAGAGCCGGGAATAAATATGGATATTAAAGGTGCAGTGTTTTATAAATGCGATGCGCATTTGTATCCTAATAAATTAATGAAAGATATGATTGCGTTTCTTAAAAAAAATGGAGTAAGCATACAAACAAATGAAACAGTAAAAAGTTTTATTACAGAAAAAAATATCATTAAAGGAGTAAAAACAAGTTCATCAGAATATTTCGGAGAAAAAGTAGTATTGGCAACCGGCGCATGGAGCCGCGAAGTAGCGTCAAAGCTGCATCTCAGCATACCATTAGTGGGCGGAAGAGGCTATTCGCTCACTTTTGAAAATTTTCCATTCAGGATAAATCATCCTATAATTTTAAGTGAAGGGAAAGTGGCACTCACGCCAATGGCAAATAATAAAATCCGGTTTGGTGGAACCATGGAAATCACTTCAACCAAAATGCCTCCAAAAATAAATCGCATAAAAGGAATTATTGAATCTGTGAAAAAATATTTTCCCGATCTTGATATTCCAGTTCCTTCGCAGGATAAAATATGGTATGGATACCGGCCTTGCTCTGCGGATGGATTGCCTTACATTGGTAAAGTGAATCAATATAAAAATTTAGTAATTGCTACCGGTCATTCCATGTTAGGATTAAGCCTGGGCGCAGCCACCGGCAAATTGGTAAGTGAAATTATAAATGATGAACCGGTAAGTATGAACATACAACCTTTTGACCCGGGCAGGTTTGATTAAATACTATGAATAAATAGAATTATTGCTGGTGATGTTGCGTTACCGTTTTGTTAGTAGCGTTTTTGTTTAAGTGATTCTCAATTATTTTTTTTATTTCTTCATATTGCTCTATTTCTTTTGGAATTATTATTTGTCCTGAACCATAAAAGTTATTAGCGCTAACAGTCTTTATATATAAGTCCCGTGGTTTTTCATCAATAGCTGTAATTCTTTCCCATGTCAATGAATTATTATATAATGATGTGAGATGATTAGCGCTGTTAATTATAAGCCTATCAATAAAGTTTACTTTACTAGGCATTGGATAATTAATAGATTTTTGGATGCCTTCGTCATTGATTAATATTTCAAGATTTGCATAAACACGTTTTCTAAGTCTGAAGGAGTAGAATAAAATTAAACCTAACAATACAAAAGGCATAATTAGGGGCAAGTATGTGGTGTTAGTTTCAAGTTTTTGTTGATAATAAAATTGCATCTGCATAAAGTAAAAATAAAGCAGTATGAGGGTGAAAATAATAGTTATTCGCTTCAACGGGCGATATGCAACTTTGTTAATTAATGAAGGATTTATTTTATAAATTTTATTCATTATCTAGTTAATTGGTTAAGTAAGTTATTTTTTAAAAATCAGCTATTGTTTATATTTCATCAAGAAAGAAATAAATAATAAGTGAGTGACACCATTTCAATTCCCCGATGATACAATTAAAAGATTGCCCAGGTTATTTAACTCGTGTAATCCATGAACAAAATTATTTCCATTTATTTTTTGTTTTTTTAAATAACGAAGTTGAAAATATCAGGTAATAAAAAAACATCCAGATGTCGAATAATAAATACAATGGAAATAAATCTTTTTCATTTAATTTTTTCATCACTTTATATAAAACAATTCCTTGTATAATAAAACGAATTCCAAAAACAATTAACGCCTGTTGCCAACCATAAAATATTATGGAAGCAATAAATAATGGATAAAAAATAAAATGCGAAAATGCATACAAGCCCAATAAAAATTTATGAATCCATTTATAATATTTGCTTGTGGTATAATGCCGGTTCTTTTGTTGTATCCATTGTTTCCAGGTTTTTGGGGGCTCCGATAATGTAAATGCATCTTTATCAATTACAATCGCTGTATTTTTTTTAGTAGCGGCTTTATTTATAAAAAGATCATCATCGCCGCCCGGTACATGATTGTGAGATGAAAAACCTTTATGCCTGAAAAAAACAGTTTTCTTATAACTTAAATTTCTTCCCACGCCCATGTAGGTTAAGCCTGCTCTTGCATAAGATAAATATTGTAACGCTGTATGAAAATTTTCCCATCGCACCAGCTTATTAAAAAATCCTTTCTTTTTATGAAAAGCTCCATGACCTAAAATTATTTCTATTCCATTTGTAAAACCTTGCTGCATTTTTTCAATCCAGAACTCGCTTGCAGGAACACAATCCGCATCGGTGAGCAAAACAATTTCATGCTTTGCCGTTTTGATGCCAACACTCAAAGGAAATTTTTTCCCGGGAATAAATCTTGCTTCCTGCTTCAGTTCTACCAGTTGCAATTGCTTGTATGTTCTTTGATATTCTTCTAAAATATATTTGCTTTCATCAAAAGAATTATCGTTTACAACAATTACTTCATGCGTAGTACGATATTGCTGAATCAATGCGCCTGGTAAGTTTTTGGCAATATTGGCGGCTTCGTCCCGCGCACAAATAATTACAGAGACGGGATGTGTCTGCGAAATATTTTTAATTTGTGATTTGTAAAATGCTAATCTGCAAAAGAAAAAAAGATAATAACATACTTGTATAAAAGTGATGGTACAAAACCCTACAAAAACAATATTTTGCCAATGAAGCAGGTATTCAGTTAGTTTCATTAAATGCAAACATAAAATATCTCTTGTAATTGCAAGAAACCAGAGCGTGTTATTTTTTCAAAACTATATTTGCTTTTTTATTTAAAAAAAAATAATTGATGGCAGCATTGCAATTTTCACTTCAGTATCATGATAAAAAATCCAATGCGAGAGCAGGAAAAATTATTACAGATCATGGTGAAATTGATACACCCATTTTTATGCCGGTTGGCACGGTGGGCAGCGTGAAAGCCGTAACCCAGCAGCAATTGATGCATGATGTAAAAGCGAAAATTATTTTGGGAAATACGTATCATTTGTATTTACGGCCGGGTATTGAAGTGTTGCAAGCTGTCGGTGGTTTGCATAAATTTATGAACTGGAATAAACCGATTCTTACCGATAGCGGCGGCTACCAGGTTTTTTCGCTTAGCCATGCCCGTAAATTAACTGAAGAGGGTACGATTTTTCAAAGCCATATTGACGGAAGCAAACATTTATTTTCGCCGGAAATTGTAATGGACATTCAAAGAGCTATCGGCGGTGATATTGTTATGGCTTTTGATGAATGCCCGCCCGGAGGAAGTGAATACGATTATGCAAAAACTTCTATGGAGCTTACGCATCGCTGGCTTGACCGATGCTTTAACAGGTTTAATGCCACAACTAACGGTTACGGCTATACGCAGAATTTATTTCCAATTGTTCAGGGTGGCATTTACCATGAGTTGAGAAAAATTTCGTGCGAATACATTTCTTCAAAAGAAGCAACCGGCAATGCAATCGGTGGATTAAGCGTAGGCGAGCCAACAGAAAAAATGTATGAGATATGCGAATTATGTTGCAGTCATTTGCCGGTAAATAAACCGCGCTATTTAATGGGAGTGGGCACTCCGTGGAATATTTTAGAATGCATTTCGCTTGGAGTTGATATGTTTGATTGTGTAATGCCTACCCGCAATGGCCGCAATGCAATGCTGTTTACCAGTAATGGCGTTATTAATATTGATAATAAAAAATGGGAAAAAGATTTTTCGCCAATTGATAATGGTATTGATTGTGAGGTAAGCAACTATTACAGCAAGGCTTATCTCAGGCATTTAATTAAAGCGAAAGAAATTTTAGGATTACAAATTGCCAGCATACACAATCTTGCATTTTATATTAATATAGTAACGAA
Source organism: Chitinophagaceae bacterium (assembly GCA_025933775.1). Taxonomy (GTDB): domain Bacteria; phylum Bacteroidota; class Bacteroidia; order Chitinophagales; family Chitinophagaceae; genus Ginsengibacter. The sequence continues at coordinate 12,968 of JAICZH010000045.1, read as the reverse complement.
AGCACGTGAACAGATAATGAATGGAAATTTTATACAATGGAAAAATGAAATGAGTGCAAAATGGCAACAACGTTTGTGATATTTAAAATACCTTTAAAAAATTTTAACGACAAGACTTTTTAACAACCTCTTTCAATAAAATTTTTTTTCCCATCTTTGTAATAAGCAGCAACAAACCTACTGCAATTAATTTCTAATATCACTAAACCTTTTGTTATGATAAAATGGTTAAGCATTTTTCTGTTTGTATTTGTTTTCAGTAATATTTCTTTCGCGCAAAAAAATACGCTTATTATACAAGGAACTTCGCCCAATTTATATCTTGTTCATAAAGTAACGCCGAAAGAAAATTTTTACAGCATCGGCAGAATGTATAATGTTGCTCCAAAAGATATTGCTTCTTATAATAATTTACAATTTCAAAATGGATTAAGCATTGGCCAATCGCTTAAAATTCCATTGAACGAAAATAATTTTTCTCAATCCGGATCGGCTGATGCCGGTGAAGTGTTGGTACCTGTATATCATCATCTGCAATCAAAAGAAGGACTGTATCGCGTAAGCATCAATTACAATAAAGTTCCGATGAGTTCTATAAAACATTGGAATCATCTAAAGACCGATGATGTAAGCGTTGGCACGCCGTTAATTGTAGGTTATCTTAAAGTAAATAAAAATGAATCAGCGTTAGCAAACAAAGCAATTAAAAATAATGATGTTGCAGCAACAGATACTGAAACAAAACAAGAACCCATTCCGCCTGTTGTGAATCCTGAAAGACTTCCTCCGGTAAAAAAACCGGATGAAGAAAAAACCGAAAAGAAAGATGAAACAAAAGTTGATAATGACAATACATCATCTGTAAAAAACATAAGTACAAAAAGCACAATTAATTTTTCAGGAGGATATTTTAAAAACTTATATAATCAACAAATAGAAAATAAATCTGCCGTAAACAGCTCCGGAAATGCGGGTGTTTTTAAATCAACCAGCGGATGGCAGGATGGAAAATATTATTGTTTTAATAATGATGCGCCTCCCGGCTCAGTTATAAGAATAACGGACAATGCAACCAATAAAAGCGTTTATGCAAAGGTGTTAGATGCCATACCGGACATTAAACAAAATTCGGGCTTATCAATTATTCTCAGCAATTCAGCCGCCGAAGAACTGGGCGAAGCAGATAAATTTAATTGTGAATTAAGCTATGCGAAATAATGTCCTAATATGCCAATTAGCCAATTAAAGAAAGTATAGTTGGAACTAAATTATCTAATTGAAATTGATTGACTCTAATTAGCTAATTGGCACATCAGCTAATTAACGCCAGCCTCTTAAAAAATCTGCTACATTCATTTTTTTCTTTCCTTCTATTTGTAATTCTTTTATGGAGAGGTAACCATTATTGCAAACGAATTTCAAAAATGTTTTTTTATCGGAAATTATTTCACCGGCGTTTTCTTTCACATCTCTAATTTCTTTTTCTGCTTTAAAAATTTTTATTTTTTTTTCTTTTAAAAAAGTAAATGCAGCCGGATACGGCGATAAACCACGAATAAGATTATAAATTTCTTCTGCATTTTTTTCCCAGTTTATTTTACAGGTTTCTCTAAATATTTTGGGAGCATGATGAAAGTTTGCCTGTTGCCTGTTGCCTGTTGCCTGTTGTATATCCGGTTGTTCAATTTCTTTGAGATTATTTTTTTGCAAATCCTGTATGGTTTGCAAAAGCAGGTCTGCGCCGGTTTCCATCATTTCATTATGCAATTCACCGGCAGTTTCATCTTCACCAATTTTTATTTTTTTCTGCAATAAAATATTTCCTGTGTCAATTTCATGTTGCAATTTAAAAGTAGTAACGCCTGTTTCTTTTTCTCCATTAATAATTGCCCAATTGATTGGCGCGGCTCCGCGATATTGCGGCAACAAAGATGCATGAAGATTGATTGTTCCCATGGACGGCATATTCCAAACCACTTCGGGCAACATGCGAAAAGCAACTACAACTTGTAGGTCAGCTCTTAATTTTTTTAATTCATTTAAAAATTCAGAATTTTTTAATTTTTCAGGTTGTAAAATTTTTAAATTTTTGGATAAAGCAAATTTTTTTACAGCGCTTTCATTCAATTGCATCCCACGCCCGGCGGCCTTATCCGGCGCTGTTATAACTGCTGGTATTTCATAACCTGCATTAAAAATTTTTTCTAATGAAGGAACAGCAAATTCCGGTGTGCCCATAAAAATAATGCGAAGATTTTTCACGAATGATTATTGATAATATCCAGAATACTTTAGCAGCCCGCAAATTTTGTAAATAATTTATTTTAATTTTTTCAAATGCTAAGCCAATTTCTTTATTCAAAATCTTTATACAGCAAATACTTCTTTCTTATTTTTTTAAAATTGCTCAATGCAGGTTCCCAACTTTTTCTTATATCATTTTCAGAAACGCCGTCTTTAATTTGCTGCATCAATACATCGTTTCCGGCAAGCCGGTTAAATCCTTTCAAGAAAAAATTTTCTTTATCAGGAAATAATTTATATGCCTGTATGATCCATTTCAATTGAATTTTTTTATCCACTTTTTTTAATACTTCTTCCGGTGTTCCTGACAGATTCCACCCGTAACAAACTTCACCATAATGTTTGCTGCTCTTAGCTCCTTCTGTTGGATGTGGTGTAAATGAATATAAATTTTTTGGCAATGAAGGAGCACCAAAAATTTGAAACGGTTTATCTGTTCCGCGGCCTTCGCTTAATGTAGTTCCTTCAAACCAACAAGTAGAAGGATACCAGTAAATGGATTGTATAGAAGGCAGGTTGGGAGAGGGTTTCACAGGTGGAACATATTTGCTGTTGTGATCATAATTTAAACATTTGATCACTAAAAAATGAAAAGGAGTATCCACAGAATTTTTTGCATGAAGATAATATTCATACTTTTTATTAGCTGCATCGGACAACCATTTTTCGCCAGCCATCATAAAAGCATATTCGCCCAAAGTCATACCATACACAATAGGAATCGGGTTCATCCCAACAAAACTTTTAAATTTCGGATCAAGCACTGGGCCATCTACATAAAAACCATTGGGATTGGGCCTGTCGAGAATTAAAAGTGGTTTTGAATTTTCAAGCGCCGCTTCAATATAATATTGCAATGAAGAAATATAAGTATAAAATCTTGTGCCCACATCCTGAATGTCGAAAATCATTACATCTACATTTTTAAGATCGTTCGAATCGGGTTTATTGTGTTTTCCGTAAAGACTCACCACTTCGATGCCGGTTTCTTTGTCAACATAACTTCCTACTTTTTCTCCTGCATCAGCATTTCCTCTGAAACCATGTTCGGGCCCGAAAATTTTTACCACTTCAATTCCTCTTTTTAGTAACGTATCTACCAAAGTGGTTTTCTTTACCATGGAAGTGGGATTAGCGAAAACCGCTACCCGCTTGCCTTTGATAAGAGGCACATAAACATCCATTCTTTCGGCGCCGGGAATAATTCTTTTTTGCGGATAAGCATTTGCCAATAAAATAAAAAAACAAACGGCAAATAATAGTTTCTTTTTCATAAATCAAATTTCATTAAAAATATTTTCTATCAACCCATGTAAAGCTAAAAAGAAGAAATGCAATTGACGTTGCAAAATATTAAAAGCAACACGTTAGATGTAAGGTATAAAAAAAGGATTACTTTTTTGTAATCCTTATTAAAGCGGACCGGACGGGACTCGAACCCGCGACCTCTGCCGTGACAGGGCAGCATTCTAACCAACTGAACTACCGATCCATGTATGCATTAAGAGCTTTAACCAACTAAATTATTGATCCATTTTTTTAATTGGGAGCGCAAGATAATAAAATTTCAAATGAAGCAATCACTAAAATTATTTTTAATTGAAACGCATCTGAATTTTCTATTTTATTTTTTTACTTAAAAAATAAAAGTGATTTGTTCCATTTATCTTTTACTTAAATTTTTATTTATAATATAAATACATTTTAAATTTCCACTCCGTAACTTTATCGCCGCAAAAAATAATTCATTCTAATTAAAACCATTATGGCAGAAAATTTCAGAAGACAATTTTTAGATTTTGAACAGCCAATAAAAGAATTGTATGAACAAATAGATGAAAATAAAAAACTGGCTTCAAAAAATTCAAGCCCTGAATACAATTCCATAATTAATAATCTTGAACAAAATATTTTAATTAAAAGAAAAGAAATTACTGAGCATCTTACGCCCTGGCAAAAAGTGCAGCTAAGCCGGCATCCCGACAGGCCTTATACATTGGAATATATTTTAAAAATGTTTACCAATTTTATTGAGCTGCATGGCGACCGCAATGTGAAAGATGATAAAGCAATGATTGGCGGATTTGCACAACTGGATGGAGAAACCATTATGGTAATAGGCCAGCAAAAAGGCACCAATACTAAGATGCGTCAAATGCGCAATTTCGGAATGGCCAACCCTGAAGGATACCGGAAAGCATTACGATTAATGAAACTTGCTGAAAAATTTAATAAACCAATCATTACCTTAATTGATACGCCCGGCGCTTTTCCCGGCCTCGAAGCAGAAGAGCGCGGGCAGGGAGAGGCTATTGCAAAAAACATTTATGAAATGCTGCGTTTACGCGTTCCCGTTATATGCGTGATAATCGGCGAAGGCGCCAGTGGCGGCGCATTGGGCATTGGAGTAGGCGATAAAGTTTTGATGCTTGAAAATTCGTGGTACACGGTTATTTCTCCTGAAAATTGCAGCACCATTCTTTGGCATAATTGGGATAAAAAAGAAATTGCCGCCGAGCAATTGCGCTTAACTCCTGATGATATGCTCAGGTTTGAATTGGTAGATGGAATAATACCAGAACCCGCTGGTGGCGCGCATTGGAACTATGATGAATCGGCAATGAATCTCAAAAATTATATAAAACCATTAATTGATGAATTGAAAAAAATTTCTCCTGAAGACAGAGTGAATCAACGTATCGAAAAATTTCGTAAAATGGGTTTTTGGGATGAAGAATGAACTGTTTGAATTGTTTTATTGTGGAATTATTTTATTGTTGAATTGGTTTGTATAAATTCTAAACTTTCTAAACTTCTAAACTTTTTTCTAAACCATCTAAACTTTTTGTAAACATCTAAACTTTCTAAATTCAAAACTTCTAAATGTCATTAAAAAATTCATTGCGGGGCACGGGAGTGGCAATTGTAACACCTTTCAAAAAAAATTTTGAAGTGGATTATAATGCTTTGGAAAAGCTGATTGATTATCTTATTAAAAATGAAGTAGAATATCTCGTAACGCTTGGTACTACCGGCGAAACGCCTACCCTTAGCAAAGAAGAAATGATTGATATTATAAAGTGCACTTTTGAAAAAGTAAATCTTCGTGTGCCCGTGGTGGTTGGTATTGGCGGAAATAATACCGCAGATTTATTAAAGAATCTTGAATTATTTCCATTAGATAACGCTGCTGCTATTTTAAGCTCAAGCCCCAATTATAATAAGCCTTCGCAGGAAGGAATTTTTCAGCATTATAAAAAATTTGCCGAAGCAGCGCCAAAGCCGGTTATACTATATAACGTTCCGGGAAGAACGAGCAGTAACATTAATGCTGAAACAACTTTGCGGTTGGCAAATGAATGCGAAAACATTGCAGGCATTAAAGAAGCCAGCGGCAATATGATTCAATGCATGCACATTTTAAAAAATAGTCCTGAAAATTTTTTAGTAGTAAGCGGCGATGATCATACTGCCTTACCGCTCATTGCATGTGGAATGCAAGGCGTGATAAGCGTTGCAGCCAATTGTTTCCCAAAAGATTTTTCTGATTTAATTCGTGCTGCACTTTCTCATAACTTAGAACTTGCAAGAAAATTACAATATAAATTATTGCAAGGCATTGATCTTTTATTTGCCGAAAATAATCCTGCGGGCGTAAAATGTTTTTTATCAGAAATGGGAATGATAGAAAATGTATTGCGCCTTCCACTGGTTCCATTAAGCGCATCACTTCATTTAAAAGTGAAAGAATTTCTTTCTGAATAGTTATAATTATTTTTTTAATGAAAATTTTTTCAAGACTTTGTTTCATTTGTTTGTTTCAGTTATTCATTCAAATTTCTTACAGTCAAAACAAAATTACTTTTTTGGTAAAACAACCGTCTGTGCTGCATTCCGGAGATCATTTATTTATTGCAGGAAATTTTAATAGCTGGGATCCGGGCGATAAAGATTTTGAATTTACTGAAGATAAAAATGGAATAGCAAAGATTACGATTACATTGCCCCCAGGAAATTATGAATATAAATTTACAAGGGGCGATTGGAATAAAGTGGAAACTCTTGCAGATGGAAAAGGAATTTCAAATCGTACTTTAAAAGTTAATAGTGATACAATTATTCATGTTGACATACAAGGATGGAATGATGATTTTTCTAAAACAATACTACCGAAAATACATACTGCTTCTGCCAATGTAAAAATTTTGGATACTGCTTTTTTTATTCCTCAATTAAATCGTTACAGAAGAATTTGGATCTATTTTCCGCCGGATTATCATCAATCAAAAAAACATTATCCGGTTTTGTACATGCATGATGGGCAAAATCTTTTTGATAATGCTACATCTTATGCCGGCGAGTGGGGAGTAGATGAATATTTGGATTCAATTTTTACCAAAGGAAAAAAAGAAGTAATTGTAGTAGGCATTGATAATGGTCTTGCAAAAAGAATGCAGGAATATAATCCATATTCCTTTCAGCAATTTGGCAAAGGCGAAGGTGATAAATATGTTGCGTTTTTGGTACAAACTTTAAAACCATTTATTGATAAACATTATAAAACTTTAACCGATAAAAAAAATACTTACATCGCCGGAAGCTCAATGGGTGGGCTTATTTCGCTGTATGCCGTTTTAAAGTATCCAAAAATTTTTGGCGGAGCCGGAATTTTTTCTCCTGCATTTTGGACAGCATCGGGAATAGACAGCGCAGTAAATGCCGATGCAAAAAATATTCATTCAAGATTATTTTTTTATGCCGGTGGCAAAGAAACCGGTTCAATGATTCCGGATATGAAGCGGATTGAAAAAGAAATAAAAACAGTTTCACATTCGCCCGTAAAAGAAGTGATTGATGAAAATGCGCAGCACAATGAAGCCGCATGGCGTAAATACTTTCCGCAATTTTATGAATGGACAGTGATTGGAAAAAATGAATGAATATTTTCAAACGAAATAACAAGCTCCTTCTTCTGCAATATCACTGTTTTCAAAAATTTCACTGGCTTCGGTTTTAAATTCATCAAGTGTTTCGTACATCGAAGAAAAATGACCGAGTAATAATTTTTTTACTCCGGCTTTTTTTGCAATCGTTGCTGCCTGCTTCGAGGTGGAGTGAAATCTGTTTACAGCTTTTTTTTCAAGCGCATCTAAATAAGTTGATTCATGATACAATAAATCCACGCCTTTTATTTTTTCTACAATTGGTTCATGAAACGCAGTGTCGGCGGAGTATGCATACGATTTAGCCGGCGAAACACTTGTTGTCAGCAATTCATTTTTTATTATGGTATCGCCTGCAATAAAATCTTTTCCTTCGTGAAGGTTTTCATAAAATGAAGCAGGAATATTATATTTTTTTATTTTGCCGGTATCAATTTTTCTTAAATTTTTTTTCTCCCGAAATAAAAATCCCCAGCATGAAATGCGATGATTTACTTTAAAACATTCAACTGATATTTTATTATCTTCAAAAATGATTTCTTCTTTTTCAAGATTATAAAAATGTATTTTAAAAGGAAGATTTGCATTGGCAACATGCAATTGCAATTCAATTATTTCTTTTAAAACTTTGGGCGAGTAAATAAAAAGATCATTGGTTCGATGATTAAGCCCAAAGCTGGTAAGCAGCCCTATCAGGCCATAATAATGATCGCCATGCAAATGCGAAATAAAAATGTGATTGATTTTGCTGCGCCGTATTTTATATGCATTCATTTGCATTTGCGTGCCTTCGCCGCAATCAATCAAAAATAAATGATCGGGAGTTTGTAACACCTGTGCAGTCGGATGCCTGCCATGTGCAGGCACTGCAGAATTATTTCCTAAAATAGTTACAGAAAACAAAGGTTTTTTTTAATTATGAAATTATTGCATTATTAATTTTCTCATTTTCTCATTTTCCCATTAGCTAATTAACTAATTAAACTCTCTTTCTATTTCTTCCATCTGCACAATATCCCACGCCTCACTTTCAGTTGGAGTTGTATTCAGCAACTCAAGCAACTCCTTTTCGTCAAGATACGTTTCTATTTTGGTTTGCAGCTTACAAATTACCAGTGAACTATTTTGCTCATAAAATGTTTGCGAAATTGAAACGAGAAGTTTAGCAAGGGGTTCTTCAATTTCCTCAACATTTTCAAAGTTGATTATAATATTTTTTATTGAATTATTTAAAAACGGTAGCAGCGTTTGCTCCATATCTTCTGTCATATTAGCAGGCAAACCAGGTTGCTCAATAGTTATGACGTGAAATTTTTCTTTGGTATCAATTTTGACTTTCATGCTTTAATCAGTTTTTTGAAATATGCCTTTAAAAAATGTTTCATGGTAAATTTGTTTACAAATTTAAAAGTTATAAACAAAAAGCATTGAACAGGTAATCGTATTAACGCATCGTGCAATTTTTTATTTAGAAAAACGTAATAATAAAAACAATAGTTCTTTAAGCAAATAAACAGTAAACTATTTCTCCCGGGTTTAATTTTAAAGGAATATAAAAGAACAAATTTTTTGTATGTTCTTTTTCTTTTAACCTTTTATTTACTGTTTTCAACACGCTGTGCATTGTTTTTTAGAACTGAGAATAGAATTAATTCGTTATTATTGTATAGTATTAAATTGTTTTAAATGGACAACAATTTTTCAGCTCAGGTAAAAGAAATTATTTCATATAGCAGGGAAGAGGCGCTTCGCCTCGGCAACGATTTTATAGGAACCGAACATCTTGTTCTCGGGCTTATAAGAGACGGCGAAAATACTGCTATTAAAATTTTAAAATCGCTTCATGTAGACCTATATGAACTCAGAAAGGAAATAGAACTGGCCGTTAAAGATAAAACGGGAAAAAATATTGCTAACATCAATTCACTTCCATTAACCAAGCAGGCCGAAAAAGTAATCAGGATAACGGTTCTGGAGGCTAAGGCCAATAAAAGCCCTTTAGTGGAAAGCGAGCATCTCATGCTTTCTATTTTAAAAAATAAAGAAAATATTGCTACGCAAATATTAAATCAGTTTGATGTGGATTATGATATGTTTAAAAATGAATTGGGATTTGTAAAAACCGATCCCAAAGCCGAGTTTCAGGATGATGAAGGAGATGAATTTGATGAAGAAAGAAAATCTTATTCACAACAACAGCGCACTTCCAAAAGCACCACAACACAGGCAAAATCAAAAACGCCCGTTCTTGATAATTTTGGAAGAGATATTACCCGCCTGGCAGAAATGGGCACACTCGATCCCATTGTTGGCCGCGAAACAGAAATCGAAAGAGTTTCGCAAATTCTCAGCCGCCGCAAAAAGAATAATCCCATTTTAATTGGTGAGCCTGGCGTAGGTAAAACGGCCATTGTAGAAGGACTTGCATTACGCATTATTCAAAGAAAAGTAAGCAGGGTTTTATTTGATAAGAGAGTAGTATCGCTCGATCTGGCAGCCTTAGTAGCCGGAACAAAATATCGCGGACAATTTGAAGAAAGAATGAAAGCCATCATGAATGAATTGGAAAAAAACCGAGATGTAATTTTATTCATTGATGAGATACACACTATTGTAGGCGCAGGCGGAGCAAGCGGTTCATTGGATGCATCCAATATTTTTAAACCCGCATTAGCAAGAGGAGAACTGCAATGCATCGGCGCCAGCACACTTGATGAATACCGCATGTACATTGAAAAAGATGGCGCCCTCGATCGTCGTTTTCAAAAAGTAATGGTAGAGCAGCCAAGTGTTGCTGAAACTATCGAAATACTTACTAATATAAAAAGTAAATACGAAGATTATCACAATGTTACTTACAGTGATGATGCAATTAATGCATGTGTAAAATTGAGCGATAGATATATGACCGATCGTTTGCTTCCCGATAAAGCCATTGATGTGCTTGATGAAGTGGGAGCAAGAGTTCATCTTAAAAATATAAATGTTCCCGAAAGTGTAATTGCACTGGAAAAAAAGATTGATGATATAAAACATGAAAAAAATAAAGTAGTAAAAAGCCAGCGTTTTGAAGAAGCCGCATCTTTACGCGATACAGAAAAAAGATTGCAGGAACAATTAGAAAAAGCAAAAACCGATTGGGAAGAAGAAAGCAAACATAAACGCTACCCCATAGATGAAGAAGCAATAGCAGAAGTAGTAAGTATGATGACGGGAATTCCAGTAAAAAGAATGGTGCAGGCAGAAACCATTAAACTTCGCAATATGGCTACAGACCTTGCTGGCGCTGTGGTTGGCCAGGATGAAGCCATACAAAAAGTAGTAAAAGCTATTCAGCGCAACCGGGTAGGATTGAAAGATCCGAAAAAACCAATTGGAACTTTTATTTTTCTGGGGCCAACCGGAGTTGGTAAAACAGAGTTGGCAAGAGCATTAGCAAGATATATGTTCGACAGCGATGATGCACTTATAAGAATTGATATGAGTGAATACATGGAAAAATTCACCGTATCACGCTTGATAGGAGCGCCTCCGGGTTATGTTGGTTACGAAGAAGGAGGTCAACTAACGGAGAAGGTTAGACGAAAACCATATTCTGTTATTTTACTCGATGAAATTGAAAAAGCGCATCCTGATATCTATAATATTTTATTGCAGGTGTTGGATGACGGGCAACTTACGGATGGCCTTGGCAGAAAGATTGATTTTAAAAATACGATGATCATTATGACGTCCAATATCGGAGCGAGACAGCTAAAAGATTTTGGTGAAGGAGTTGGGTTTACCACTTCTACAAGAGCTAAAAATGCAGAAGAAAATAATAAAGCCATTATTGAAAAAGCACTCAAACGTACATTCAGCCCAGAGTTTCTCAACAGGATAGATGATGTGGTAATATTCAATCAACTTACTGAAGAAAATATTTTCTCTATCATAGACATTTTAATGAAAGGCGTAACGAAACGTTTACACAATCTTGGCCTCACCCTCGAGCTAACTGAAGACGCCAAAAAATTTATTTCAGAAAAAGGCTACGATTCGCAGTTCGGCGCAAGGCCATTGCACAGAGCAATTCAAAAATATTTGGAAGATCCATTAGCCGAAGAAATTTTAAATATGAATATTAAAGACGGAGACGTACTGATAGCAGGCCTTGACAAAGAGAAGGCTAAAATTATTTTTGAAATAAAAGGCGAAGTAAAAATAGAAAAAACTTCAAAAGCATAATTCCAATAAACAATTTTAAAAACTAAATGCCATCTTAACCGGTGGCATTTTACTTTGTTTTATTTCTGGCAAAGTTGCAAAGGAAATTAAGAACGAAAAAAATTAGCGCCTTTGCCATCTTTGTTACTTTGCGTGAAACAAACTGTTCCTAAATTTTGCACTTCTTTTTATTTATCTGATTTTTGTAAAATGACAGACAAGATCATTATAACAATTGATGGCTGGTCATCATGCGGTAAAAGCACATTAGCAAAGCAACTTGCTAAAAAATTAGAATATCTCTACATTGACAGCGGCGCCATGTACCGCGCTATTACACTTTATTTTTTAAGAAACAACATTGATGGCGCTGATGAAAAAGAAATAAAACAAGCGCTTAAAAATATTACGGTTCAGTTTATTGTGAATCCATACAATCAACAATCAGAAATTTATTTGAACGGCGAAAATGTGGAATACATTATCCGCGATATTATCATTGCAGAAAAAGTAAGTGAAGTAGCTGCATTGAAAGATGTAAGAAAATTTGCCGTTGCTGTGCAGCAGAAGATTGGCAAGAATAAAGGAATTGTAATGGACGGCAGAGATATTGGCACCACTGTTTTTCCCGATGCTGAAATAAAAATTTTTATGACGGCTGATGAAGCCGTAAGAGTAGAACGAAGATTTAAAGAAATGTTTCAAAAAAATCCGAACATTACTTTAGAAGAAATAAAATCGAATATTGCATTGAGAGATTATATTGACTCTCACCGCGAAGTAAGTCCATTGCGTAAAGCAGCCGATGCTATTGAACTTGATAATACCAATCTTACTGAAAAAGAACAGTTGGATTTTGCCTTAAAACTTTTTAAGAAAAATAGAAAAAGTGTTGAAGTGTAAATTGATATTACTAAAACTGCGGAATTTTTTTAAACCTAACGGTGATGCATATACGCACATAATACTGAACCTTAAATTCTTTAAAGAAAAATTCATTTAATATATCTTGTTTGAACGTTGATTTGCGAAGTCCTGCAAGTTATGTACTGCTGACTTGGAATATTTATTTAATGCTAATCAAACAAAGCTGGCGGATTTAAAACTGTAATCAATTCCTCAAAATTATCAGCATGTAATTGCTCAAATTCTCTTTGAGGAATTTTTATGTATTGCCATCTTTTGCCTGTTAACAATGTTGCTGTGTTGCACCAATTAATTGCAGCGTTGTCTTTCAGTTTAACCTCAACATCTTCTCTGCCTTTAGTTTCAATAATCCAGTTTGTTTCATCGCTTGAAATCGCAATGAAATCAGGGTAATAGTTCCTGATGTTCGCAAGTGTGTCTGTATATTGAATGCAAAAACCGAATTGCTCCGGCAATTTTGAAAATGATTTTATATCATCTGACTTTTCAAGAAATTTTGCAAAGTTGTATTCAAACTCATTATCGCAAGGTGTGTAGTTGAAAACTGTTTTCTTCGCTTCCAAAACTTTTTTTGAAGTTAGAAATGGT
>JAICZH010000100.1 GCA_025933775.1 Chitinophagaceae bacterium | reverse complement strand
TGCGGGCCAGGATTTTCATTATCAGATGTTTTCATTTCATGGGGTACTGGTAATACTGACTTCTGCATGGGAAGTTCTTCTCCACAGTGCCCGGCAACTCCCGCCAAATGTAGATTTAATCCTGGCGAAACCATACCTGTAACGGTAAAGTTAGATGTAGACTTTGGGTTTCATCCCGGGGTATGTAATGAAGGAGGTAATTCACTTGCTCTCAATTTCACACCTTCTGTAACTGCACAAAATATTACTTATCCTCTAACTTTCACCTGGGATTTTGGGGATGGCTCAGCCACGGTTCAAACAACTGCTGCAACTGCTGCTGATGTTGCAAATGCAGGCACTTCTTATACTTATGCGGCCGCCGGCACTTATACTGCTACATTAACGGTATCTGATGCAAGTGATCCTGCTATAACTAAAACGGCGGTGCACACCTTTATACTTACGGCATGTTGTAATTTGGATGCACCACAAATTACCGCAGGACCTTTTTGCAGCGCAGATCAAAAAACAATTGCCGATTTACCACAAACTGATGGCAATGGTGGAACGTATCACTGGTACAATGCAGCTGATCCTGACAATAGTTTTGAATTGCCGGGAAATACTTTGTTGGTTGATGGAACTACTTATTATGTATCAGTATCTTCAGGTACTTGTGAAAGTGCAAGAACGGCTGTTACTATAACTATAAATCCAACTCCACCTGTGAATGGAAATACTTCTTTGGCTTTGTGTGTGGGTAAAACTTTCCAGCTCGATGCGGAAGTTACTACCGGCGGAACTTATACAGCAACTAATGGAAATGCTACGGTATCTGCTTCAGGATTGATAACAGGAATATCTGCAGGCGTAGATACAATCATTTATGTTGTTTCATCATCAGGATGCTCTAATACTGATTCTGCATTTGTAACTGTAAATGGATTGCCTGATTGCACTATTTCTGCATCAAATAATTCACATAGTTTCCCTGTCGGCACATCTGTTACTTATAGCACAAGCACTTCTAACCTAACATATAGTTGGTCTGTACGCAATAGCAGTAATAGTATTTTAGCTTCTAGTAAAACTGCTTCTATAACCTATAATTTTACTTCCGTTGGAAACTTTACAGTATATGATACGGTAACTAATACAAATGGCTGCACTTCCTATTGCAGTTATTCAGTTACCGTTAATGCAATAGGCCCTTCAATTGCATATACGCAAGGTTTTTATGGTAATAATGGTGGTAAAGCTTGTAATGGACAATACTCTTATCAAATAATGCAAGCTGCTGTAACAGCGGCAGGTGGAAGTATAAGATTTGGAAATCAATCCGACACCAGGAGCTTTACATTAATGATAGGCGATGTAAACAATGGAACAAAATCAAATGTCTATAAGATGTTACCCGGAGGTAAAACACCATCTGTGCTAAAATCATCTGCATCATGGAAATCAAATTGTGCATTTACAACTGCTTCATTTGCTAATTCATGTACATGGCCCGGTGTACCTATGACGCCAGCTATAAACAATGTTTTATTAGCACAAACAATGGCATTGAGGTTTAATTTGTATTACAACAGCACATTAGGGAGTATAACGTTAACAGGCAATGTACTCACTTTTGCAAAGCCAACAAAAGCCTGTGGCAGCACTTATTCCACCACAGGAAGTACTCAAACCATTCCATGCAGCGTATTTAATTATTTAACTGCTCATGGGGGCGCTACTATAATGAATTTATATAATTTAGCAAATGATGTATTGGGCGGCGTTATTACTTCAATTTCACCAAGTGATATGAACAATGCGCTCAATGTGATCAATACAGGCTTTGATGGTGGTGCGCAAATAATAGCCGTATCTACCAGCCCATGCATTATTCCAATGGCATACGGAGGTAACAGTAATTTGCAAATATCTTCTTTGCAGGCTTCTTCACTTTCAGTAAGCGCTTATCCAAATCCTTTTACGGATAAGGTAACTTTTTCTATCGTATCTCCGATTTCAGGTAAAGCATCTCTTGACATTTATAATATTATGGGACAAAAGCTTCACAATGTTTACCAGGGATATTTATTTGCAGGAAGAGGACAAGTAATAGAGTATAACGTACCTTCTGCATTTAAAGGTGCATTGATCTACACCTTAAAAGTAGGTAACCAACAGGTGAATGGAAAATTAATGCAGATAAAATAATAAACTTTTATAAAACATGGAAAGGCTGCTCAATGGGCAGCCTTTTTATTTAAAATTACATGGTGTTACCAAAAAATAAATATGCTAAAAATATAGAAGTGATGATACCAACCAAATCTGCGAGCAACATGGCGCCGATGGAGTACCGTGTATTTTTTATGGACACTGCTCCATAATAAACTGCTACGATGTAAAAAGTAGTATCCGATGTTCCCTGCAAAACAGAAGATAAGCTTGCAGCAAATGAATCGGGGCCATGAGTGGTTATCGCGTCAATCATCATGCCTCTTGCTGCACTACCACTCAAAGGTTTTATTAATGCAGTAGGCAATCCTTCAACAAAACGGGTATCGGTACCGAATGCAGAAAACAAATGACGCATTCCATTTACAATTACATCAAACGTGCCACTGGTGCGCAACAAGCTAATGGCAACAAGCATCCCAACGAGATAAGGAATTATTTTTACGGCTACTACAAAACCATCTTTTGCTCCATCAATAAATGCGCTGAAAATATCAATTTTTTTATACAAGGCTCCTAATACAATTATAAAAAAAAGCAATAGAATAAGCCCGTTACTTAATATTCCTGAAAAAGTTTGAACACCTGTAAAACTTAATCCTTTTAAATAAATAATGAGTAAAGCAATAACCGCTGATAAGCCCAATACCCATAATAAAATAACGGGTTGAAAAATATTTATTTTTTGCTTGAACGAAACAATAAGCATGGCAGCAATGGTTGCTGCAAAAGTTGCAATCATACAGGGAATAAAAATGGAAGTAGGATTACTTGTATTTAAAGAAGCTCTTATGGCAATAATGCTTACAGGAATTAATGTGAGGCCGGAAGCATGTAAACAAAGAAACATTATTTGTGCGTTGGATGCCGTGTCTTTATTAGGATTAATTTCCTGAAGGCTTTCCATTGCTTTTATTCCAAATGGAGTTGCTGCATTGTCCAACCCCAATAAGTTGGCAGAAAAATTCATAACCATGTGTCCCATGGCAGGATGATTCTTTGGTAATTCAGGAAATAATTTTGAAAAGAATGGTCCGATAATTTTTGATAAAAGCCTGATGCCGCCTGCTTTTTCAGCGATGCTCATAAAACCCATGAACAATGCCATAATGCCGATAAGATTTATAGCAATATCAACTGATGTTTTTGCAGTGGCAATAATTCCATCGGCATGTTGTTCTTTATATGAAATATAACCATTAGTTGTTTTTGCATAAATATAATTACCATCGTTATACACTTTTCCGCTTTGCAAAGTATGTAAAACAGTTGCGGGCATTGCAGCAGTATCGGCAGCTCTTGTATAAGAAGTATCCCCCGATTTACCCACCACCATCCTGCTGAAAATATCAGTATTATCTTTTATAAATATGCATTGAAAACACGCCGCCAATACCGAAACAATTATAAACGCCGCCCATATTCTGCTTAATGCCATAAATTTTTTTATTGAAAAAAACTAAGATAGGTAATTGTTGGATTGTTGGATTGTTTTTATTGTTGAATTGTTTGCAATAGCTTTCATTTCTAAACCCCCTAAATCTTCTAAACTCCCTAAACCATAAACCTTCAACCGTTTGCACATTCTCTATTTTAAAATAAAAACTTTTACTTTGCTTTTTCAAAAAATGAAAAACAGTTCATGAAGAATTTTAATTTTAAAAAAATACTTCCTCATTTAATTGCCATTGCAATTTTTTTAATTGTTGCCATAATTTATTGCAAGCCGGCGCTGCAGGGAAAAGTTGTGTCGCAGCCGGATATACAAGGCTGGCGTGGCATGAGCCAGCAATCGGTTGAGTTCAATGATAAGTATGGATATTATCCTTTATGGACAAATAGCATGTACAGCGGAATGCCTGCTTATCAAATATTTTTAGATGCACGCACCCATGTTTCGGTTGGGTATATTGGTTCTATTATAACATTGGGACTTCCAAAACCCGTCAGTTTTTTCTTTCTCGCCTGTATTTGTTTTTATTTTTTATGTATTGTTGCCGGCGCCAATCCATGGATAAGTATCATGGGCGGATTGGCGTATGCTTATTCAACTTTCGACCCCATAATAATTGCTGTAGGCCACAATACACAAATGGTTTCAATTGGATATATGCCTGCAGTACTGGCGGGTTTGCTGTTGCTTTTTCAAAAAAAATATTGGTGGGGATTTGCAGTTACTGCATTGTTTGCTGCATTGTTGATCGGACAAAATCATTTGCAAATGGTTTATTATACTTTAATAATTGCAGTGATCATGTTCATTGCTTTTTTTATTAAATGTTATAGAGAAAAGCGTATAGGCGTTGCCGTTAGAAGCGCTGTATTTGGATTGATTGCTGGAATTCTGGGGCTTGCATGCAGCGCAGTATCTATGATGCCAACTTATGAATATGCCAAAGAAAGTACCCGCGGCGGAAGATCGCAACTCACACAAGACAATTCAGAAAATAAAACCAAAGGGGGACTTGATAAAGAAGATGCATTCCGATGGAGTTATGGACTTGGTGAAACATTTACTTTTATAATTCCTGATTTGTATGGTGGAGGAAGCGGCAATAAAGAACTGAGCTCTTCTTCAAAGTTTGTTGATAATCTTACCGAAGCAGGAATTCCGGAAGATAACGCCATTCAATATGCAAATGCAAGTTCTTATTGGGGCAATCAGCCTTCCACAGCAGGGCCGGTTTATCTTGGCGCTGTTATTTGTTTGCTTTTTATTTTCGGTTTAATTTATGTAAAGGGCTGGTATAAATGGTGGATCGTTGCGGCGTCGGCCATTGCTATTCTGCTGGCGTGGGGCGCTAATCTTAAAGGAATAAATTTTTTTATTTTCGATCATTTGCCCTTGTATAATAAGTTTCGTGCGGTAACCATGTCGCTTACTATTCCGCAATTATGTTTCCCTCTTTTGGGCGTCCTTGCCATTGATAAGCTCGCTAAAGAAACTAATTGGGAATATGCATGGCAAAAACTGCGTATAGCCGTGTACGTTAGTGGCGCTATTTTAATTTTGCTTTGTGGTTTTTATTTTACAGCCAGCTTTAGCGGAGGCAATGATAAAGAATTAAAAGAAAACTTTACACAAAGCATGTTACGACAAGTGCCGCCAGGCCAGCAGCCATCGCCGCAAGTGGCGCAGCAGGCGGATGAATTTAGTTCAAAGCTTATCAGCTCGCTTCATGAAGACAGAAAAAATATGATGGGTGGCGATTTGATTAAAAATATTTTATTGATTGCGCTCGCTGTTGTTTTATTAGGTTTATTTATAAAAAGAAAAATAAAACCGGCATTGCTATTTGGTGGTTTGATTGTTCTGTCATCGTTTGATTTGTTGAGTGTTGATAGCCGCTATCTCAATTCAGATAGTTTTGTAGATGATACTGATTTTGAATCGGCGTTTGTACCAACAGAAGCAGACCAGCAAATTTTAAAAGATCCCGATCACGCCAATTTTCGTGTGTTTGATGAAACCGCTCCCAATCCGTTTTACAGCGATTCGCGAACTTCTTATCATCATAATAATATCGGCGGTTATCATCCTGCAATGCTGGGGCTTTATAATGATATTATTGATCATCAACTCAGCAAAGGAAATATGCAGGTGTTTGATATGCTGAATACAAAATATTTTATTGTTCAAAATCCGCAAACCGGTAAGCCTGTTGCACGAATCAATCCTGATGCTTTTGGAAATGCATGGCTGGTAAAAGGAATAAAATATGTAAACAATGCCGATGAAGAAATGGATGCGCTTGATAGCACGCATTTGAGAGATACTGCAGTTGTTGAAAAAAAATTTCAATCAATGATAAAGCAACCTCCTGTTGTGGATTCATCGGCTTTTATAAAGCTAAAACAAAATTTGAATGATAAAATTGATTATACATTTCATAGCGCCACGCCACAGTTTGCAGTGCTGAGCGAAGTGTATTATCCGCTCGGATGGGATGCATATATTGATGGTAAAAAAGCAGATTATGTAAAAACAGATTATGTGTTACGTGGCATGTATGTGCCAGCAGGAGATCATGAAATTGAATTTCGATTTGAGCCGCAATCTTTTTACACAGGAAGAACGATAACGATTATTGCCAACCTGCTGGTGATACTGGCAATAATTTTTGCAATAGGATTTGGAATGAGGAAACCTAAAGAAATTATTTTATAAAATTATTTTATTTAATTCGTGTAATTCGTGTTTTATAATTCGTGTGATAAAAATAAAATGTTATGGTTATTGGAAACGGGATGATTGCTAATAAGTTTGCTGCTTATAAAAATGTTGAAGACATTATCATTTTCGCATCAGGCGTTTCCAATTCAAAAGATACTAACAAAGAAAATTATGAAAGAGAATTTCAGTTACTGAAAAATGTTATAAAAAATTCTGTTGATAAAACGCTCGTGTACTTCAGCACATGCAGTATCCGGGATGTTGATCTGTCTTCTTCATCTTATGTTATTCATAAAAAAAAAATTGAAAATTTTATTAAAGAAAATGCTCAAAGTTTTTACCTGTTCAGGATTTCCAACCTGGCTGGCATTTCCAATAATCCTTACACACTGCTTAATTATTTTATCTTTAATATTCTAAAAGAACATCCGTTAGTTGTTTGGAAAAATGCATTTAGAAATATAATTGGCATAGACGATATGTTTTCCATTGCAGATTATTTTTTATCCAATAAAAAAAATATAAACACAACAATTAATGTTGCCAATGAAAAAAATTATTCAGTTCCTTACATTATAAAATGTATTGAAGAACATTTGAATAAAAAAGGAATTTATAAACAAGTTGACAGAGGTGAAAGTTATACAATTGATACTTCGATAATAGAACCGGCGCTAAAAGAATTAAAAATAGAATTTAAGGACGATTATCTTTCCTCTTTATTAAAAAAATATTATCACTCCAGGTGACATACCAAACAGCCATCATAAAAAGAAATATAGAACTGGTGTTGATGTATCCTTTCGTGTTGTTGGGAAAAATATTATCTCCTTTATTTCCATTAAAAACAAAACACCAGATTTTTATTTTCAGCCCTTCGGCGGATATTGGCGGCTCTGTCCACGTAAATGTGGATCTCTGCGAATGCTTTGCTGATAAGCATCCCCTGGTAATTTTTTCAAAGAAGCCAAAGAATAATGAGTTCCTTCATCTCTTCAATATTAAAGGTGTAACAACAATTGATTTGCATAAATATGTTGATTACAAATTATATCATTTTGTAAATTTTTTTTTTAGAGGCGTGATCGCTTCATGGATAAATAAAACCGAAAAACCTGTGGTTATTGGCGGCGAGAGTTTATTTTTTTACAAAGTATTACCACATATAAAAAAAGAAGCAACCCGTGCTGATATTTGCCATCTCAATACCTGGTTCAATTATTCGCAACAATTTATTAAAGATTTAGATGTAAGAATTTTCAGCACACCGAAGCTGAAAACAGATGTGGAAGCTTTGTATAAAAAAAATAATCTTCCTCAAGTATATTTTAGCCGTCTGCATTTTATTGACAACCGTGTTTATATTCCGAAAGAAGTTCCAAAATTCAATGATACCTTATCAGTCGTTTTTATTGGCAGAGGAGCGCCGCAAAAAAGAGTACATATTATTGCTGCCATTGCAAAAAAAATGTATGAAATGAAAATCAATATTCATTTTTCATTCGTAGGAGATGTAGAAAAAGTTATTGATACTAACGGTTACCCGTACTCGAAATTTTACGGAAATATTAAAGACAAAAAACAAATGGAAACCATTTATAAAAATTCAGATGTTTTATTGCTCACTTCATCAAATGAAGGGCTTCCTATTGCAGTAATGGAAATGATGGCATATGGCAAAGTGGTTGTTGCTACTGCTGTTGGCGGCATTCCAGATTATATTACCAATGGTGAAAATGGTTTTTTATTAGAAGATAATATTGATGGAAATAAAATTATTGAAGATGCCATTTTTGTTTTAACTGATCTTGCCAATAAAAAATCTTTACTCAAAGAAACTGGAAGAAAAAGCCGGTTGTATGCCGAACAACATTTCAGCGGAAAAGTATTTTGTAAAAATTATAATGAAGTGTTGTTTGAAAAGAGGTAGTTTATCATTTTAATTTCAAGCAAAGATGGCAAAGCCGCAGGTTTTCCTTTAAAACTTAGCTCCCTTGCGCGCCTTTGCGTGAAATAATTTTTTTTAAAAAAATAATTTCTCATCCAACATTTTCAGAAAGAAAATCTTCATATGCTTTTTTAATTCCTTCTTCTAAACCGATTTCATGTGTCCATCCGAGCGAATGAATTTTACTAACGTCCATTAGTTTTCTTGGCGTGCCGTCGGGTTTCGTTCTGTCCCAAATTATTTCGCCTTTATAACCAACTATATTTTTTATTAATGATGCCAATTCATGTATGGTAAGGTCTTCACCGGTTCCTATATTCACAAATTGTTTTTCATTATAATTTTGCATTAAATAAAAACAGGCATTCGCCAAATCATCGGCATATAAAAACTCTCTCTTCGGAGAGCCGCTACCCCACAGTGCTACGGAAAGTGAATGATTTATTTTTGCTAAATGGAATTTATGAATTAATGCAGGCAACACATGCGATGTTTGCAAATCATAATTATCATTAGGCCCATACAAATTAGTAGGCATGGCACTAATATAATTGCAACCATATTGTTCGCGGTAATATTCACATAACTTAATGCCCGCAATTTTTGCAATGGCATAAGGTTCATTAGTTGGTTCTAATAAACCGCTCAATAAATATTCTTCTTTCAATGGCTGCGGCGCCAGCTTTGGATAAATGCAAGATGAACCAAGAAACAATAATTTTTTTACATTGTTTTTATAACTCGCATGAATAATATTTGCTTCAATCATAAGATTGTCGTATAAAAATTCAGCTTTGTACGTATTGTTTGCCATGATGCCACCCACTTTTGCTGCAGCTACAAAAACATAATCGGGTTTTTCTTTTTCAAAAAAATCATTTACACCTTGCTGTTGCTTCAGGTCGAGTTCAGAAGATGTTTTGGCAATAATATTTGTAAATCCTTCTTTAATTAATTTGCGCATGATAGCGCTTCCTACCATGCCACGGTGGCCGGCAATATATATTTTATCGGATATATTCATGTGTGATTAATGTTCAATTGGCTGGCTGATAAAAAATCCGCTATCGAGCAAATGTTTTTCTTTTTTAAATTTATCAATATCTGCCGCAACCATTTCTCTTACTAATTCTTTGAGAGAATACGATGGGCTCCATCCTAAATTTTGTTTTGCTTTTGTAGAATCGCCAATTAATAATTCCACTTCCGTGGGCCTGAAATAATTTTCATCAACGTTTACAACTTCTGTTCCTGATTTTATTTGAAAATCAGGATTAGAGCAATTCTTTACAACAGCTGTTTCTTTTAAACCTGTGTCTTTAAATTCAATTTCAATTCCTGCTTCTGCAAAAGCCATTCTCACAAATTCTCTTACAGTAGTTGTAACGCCCGTTGCCACTACATAATCATCGGGTTTATCCTGCTGCAACATAAGCCACATAGCTTCCACATAATCTTTCGCATGTCCCCAATCTCTTTGTGCATCTAAATTTCCGAGATATAATTTATCCTGCATGCCCAATGCAATTTTTGCAACGCCTCTTGTAATTTTTCTTGTAACAAAAGTTTCGCCTCGCAAAGGGCTTTCATGATTAAATAAAATTCCATTGCATGCAAACATGTTATATGCTTCGCGATAATTTACAATGATCCAATAAGCATATAATTTTGCAACTGCATAAGGCGACCTCGGATAAAAGGGTGTCTTTTCATTTTGAGGAATTTGTTGCACAAGGCCATACAATTCCGAAGTAGATGCCTGGTAAATTTTTGTTTTTTTAGCAAGGTTAAGCAATCTAACGGCTTCGAGTATACGAAGCGTTCCCATGCCATCCGTATCCGCAGTGTATTCGGGGGTCTCAAAGCTTACCTGTACGTGGCTCATTGCGCCGAGATTATAAATTTCATCAGGCTGCACTTCCTGTATAATGCGAATGATATTGGTAGAATCTGTAAGATCGCCATAATGCAATTTAAACCTCGCATCCGGCCGGTGAGGATCTTCATAAATGTGGTCAATGCGTTGGGTATTAAAAAGAGAGCTTCGTCTTTTAATGCCATGCACTTCGTATCCCTTGCTCAATAAAAGTTCCGACAGATAAGCGCCGTCCTGGCCGGTAACGCCGGTTATTAATGCTGTTTTCATGTGTGCAAACTA
>JAICZH010000101.1 GCA_025933775.1 Chitinophagaceae bacterium | reverse complement strand
TCATTTAATGCCTGCACTTCGGCGGAAGAAGCAATGATGGGTGAATCGGAATACTGGCATTTGTTATTATCTTTTTTAAGACAACCTGCAATTAATAAAGAGCTAACAACTAAACTGGTCAAAATTTTTTTCATTAGTAGATTAATTTTTTTGCAAATAAAGAGCATAAAAATTATTAATGTGCTGTATCATGCTGCCTCTCTTTAAATTTTAACTCTTTATATAGCTGATCATTTTTTTCCCATTTAAATTTATTTCGGAATAGGCCAAAAAAAACGGCAACAATAAATACGCCAATCATAATAACGATGAGTTGTGCATTGGAAATGTAGATCATGTTTTTATACCAGTCATGAAAAATAACAGCCAATAAAACAGGAAGCGCAAATACCAACCCAATGGGAATTCCGGTAGTAAACTGTCGAATAGTTTTTTTTTCTTTATCCCTGTTCTTTTCCCAGTATTCTAAAAAAAGTTTTTCATCTTTTGTAAGCATTTGCAAATGTACCAAGTAAATTTTCACAAAAAAATTACGGGATAATCAGGCATCTAAAAATATTTTCAGACATCACAATCATTAAAGTTTATAATTTATTTTTCATGATTGTATGTGTTTCATTTTTTGGAATTCAATTAATAAAATGTAGGTTTGCTTTCACTAAAAATATAGCTGTGAAAATTGAGCAGGCGCTGGTACTCTATTTATTAAAACATAAAAAAATTTCTCTCCAGGGAATAGGAACTTTTACAATTGAAAGCACCATACCGGATGCTGATAATGATAAACCGATTGTGATTCCGCCAGAAGCAATTTCATTTACTTATGATACCAAAACCGGTGAAGATGAAAACCTGATTGACTTTATTGTTCAGAATACAAAAAAAATAAAACCACTCGCTTCTGCCGATCTGGATTCATTCTTAACACTTGGCAGGCAATTTTTAAATATCGGGAAACCATTTACCATTCAAAATCTGGGAACTCTTGAAAAAATTAAATCGGGCGATTTGGTTTTTAAACCCGGCCCGCTTATACAAAAAGCAGAAGCGCCTCAGGTAAAAATTGAAGATGAAGGAGCCGAAAAACATGAAGAAAATTTATTTAATGATTATCAAAAACAATCGCCGGCAAGCAGTAGGGGCTGGTGGTATATTAGTATCGTCATTTTGTTGGCAGTAGCTTCATGGGCTGCGTGGCATTATGCATTTAAAAAAAATAATGAAGAGCCTGCAGGCACTGATAATATTATTCCCATTCGCGACTCAACAGACACATCTCAAAAACATAATGATTCATTAGCCATGGCAAATAAAATTATTGACAGCACGGCTATCAGCGATAGTATTAATAATGTTCAAAAAAATCCTGTGGACTCTTTTACATTTAAAGTGGTGATAAGAGAAACAAAAAGTAAAGACGTTGCATTGGCAGTGCTGAAGCATTTAAAAAATTTTGGAAGAAATGTTATTATGTACACCGATGATTCCATAACTTATAAAATTGCTCATCCCTTTATGCTACCTCTTTCGGATACAACAAAAATTTTGGATTCATTAAATAATTATTATTATCGGGGCAAGGCTCATATTGAAATAAAATAGAACCACGTTTACAAATTGATGATTGTATTTTTATTTTAGAGATCAACAAAAATAAACCTGAACTAAATAATTTAAAATTGGTAATTTATTAAATCATTATAAAAAATGAAAAATATTTTTTAATAGTTTTATAAAAATTTAGTAATGAAAAAAATTATTTTATTATCGGCATATTTATTAATAGCATTTGCGGGATTTTCACAACCTAATACAAAACCTGACAGCATTCCTTCTTATATTCGCAATAACACAATACCTGCCTTTGTAACCTACAAAGCGCCCGACAGCACTCGTTTTACGGAGGAAAATATACATAAAGGGAAGCCCGTTTTATTAATGATCTTTAGCCCCGATTGCGGGCATTGCCAGCATGTAACAGAAGAAATTTTAAAAGATATCAGGCATTTTAAAAATGACCGGATTGTAATGATTACGTGGCTGCCCTTCAGCGATATGATGTCATTTTATAAAAATTATAAAATTGCTAACTACCCCCAAATAACTATGGCATGGGATCCAAAATTTTTCTTCCTTCCTTATTATCATGTACAATCATATCCTAAACTTATTGTGTACAACAAAAAAGGAAAGTTTGTAAAAGAATTTCAGGGAAATTTACAACTGGAAGACGTATGGCAAACCATTGATCAAAAATAAAAGTACTTTCTGTAAGCAAATTTTATTAATATTAACGGGGTCGCATAAACGCTTTTTATTATTAAAAATTAACTTAATAATAAATTGAATTTAATACGTGATTACTACTGAGTTACTATCAAAGTGCCCACCATTCCCGCATGAATAGTACAATGATAATCAAAAGTTCCCGTCGTAGTAGTTGTATAACTGAATGATGAGCCGGCGGAAAGATTACCACTATTAAAGCTGGTTCCATCATTGGAAGTAACCGTGTGTGTAATGCCATCGTTGTTTTTCCATGTTACTGTAGTTCCTACTTTTACCGTTAATGACAAAGGCGCAAAAGCCATGTTGGCAATGTTTACCGTATTGGATGAAGGTGTACCCGAAGAAGATGTTTTTGATTTACTGCAGGAAATAACAATAACAATGCTTAATAACATCATACATGCCAATACCAGAATTTGATTTTGCTTCATAGAAGTATTTTTAGAATTAAAAAATAAGCGATTCGTAATTTATCTTTATCGCTTTATTATTTTAAAACGCACTTTTTAATAAATTAGTTGCTTCACTACATTAATAAGATTCATTTTAAAATTAATTTTAAATTCTTTGCGGCTGGTACTTAATATATTTATCGTGTGTTAATGATGTATAATTATGGGAAAAGTTTTTATGGCTTTGGGAGGCAATGTGGGCAAAGTTTCTGCAAATTTTGATATTGTTATTGAACATATAAAAAAAATGATCGGAGCAGTTGTTTCACAATCTTCCTTATATCAAACCGAACCCTGGGGCGATAAAAAACAACCTGATTTTTTAAACAAGGTTATTGTTGTTGAAACAAAATTATCGCCCGAAGAAGTTTTAAAAAATATTCTTGCTATTGAAAAAAAAATGGGCCGAAACAGAAATGAACACAACCAATTTGCATCCCGCACAATTGATATTGATATTCTTTTTTATAGTAAAAAAATTATTAATAACAATAATTTAATTATTCCACATCCTCGGTTGCACCTGCGAAACTTTGTGCTAATACCATTAATGGAAATTGATGCCGAATGGATTCATCCGGTGTTTAATAAAAAAATTAAACAGTTGTTTAAGGCGAGTGGAGATGTTTCTGTTGTAAAAAAGATAAAATAATTTATATCATCTTTCTTCAGCGGGTTTTACTATAAGCGGTTTTTTGCCAAGCGATATATCTTTTAAATTTTCTATAGCGCTTTGCGCATCTGCATCATGAAGCATTTCTACAAATCCAAATCCTTTACTTTTTCGGGTGTCTCTGTCTATCGCCACTCTTGCTGAAACTATCTTACCGAATTTTTCAAATATCTCGTTCAGCTCGGCATCATCAAGGTCGTAAGGCAAACCTGCCACAAAAAGTTTCATAGATAATTTTTTGTAAAGGTAAACGTATCCAATGGTTTAATTTGTTTAAAATAAAAAACTTCCGTGGATTAATCCGGAAGCTTTTTGCAAAGCATAACTTTGCAATGATATATTTATTCCTGGGGTTTACGGTCTTTCAGGATAAATCATTGGCGGTTTTCAAAAGAATAATTAGGTATTTGCAGGTATTGGATTTTTTAAAAAAGAAGTTGACTGATATCAGATTGGGTTTGGTTTTTTCCGGATTTTGGAAACGGTTTCTTTTTAATGGATTTGGATTTTTGATTAATGTTGTTGAACATCAATCAACTTCTGCAACAAAGTTATGTGTACGATGTACACGCTCCAATAGCAATACCGCTTAATTTTTACATTATTATATTTACTGCTTTATTGGTAAATTAACGATACTGAAAACTCGTAGTATTACTATTTTAAAAATTTTTTTTACAAATGGATTTATAAAAATTTGTTCATACACAAAATTTTAAAACCTTTCAAAATCAAACTATCACTCACATTAACAAGGACTGAAATTTAATTTTAAAATTATTTTTTATTTATTTTTGAATGAATATGCAAATGGATGAAGCCAAGCTGGTAACTGCAGAAAAACATATTCTTCCTTCAAAACTTTTAAGCAGAGAAGTTACCTTATATATTTATTTTCCCAAAGCAACTGCCTTTTCAGAAATGAATGTGTTGTTGATTAACGACGGACAGGATTTGATTACCATGAATTTTAATGAAATACTTTCTGTATTGTATAAAAGCCAATCTATAAAGCCATTGTTTTGTGTGGGCATCGGTTGCGGTGCCGAAAGAAAAGAAGAATATGGCACTGCAAAATTTTTGGATTATAAAGGAAGAGGAACCAAAGCAAAAGCATACCAACGATTTATTTTTGAAGAACTGTTCCCTTTTATAAAAAATAAATATCCAAATGTATCTTTTTCTGAAAAATCTTTTTGTGGTTTTTCAATGGGCGGATTGAGCGCATTGGATATTGTTTGGAATTATCCAAAAGAATTTAAAAATGTTGGTGTATTTAGCGGATCGCTCTGGTGGCGGCTTGTAAGCCAGGATGATACTGCGTTTGATGAAGATAACGACCGGATTATGCAATTGCAAATAAGAAATGGCGGATTTTATCCATGGCTGAAATTTTTTTTTGAAACCGGAACGTCAGATGAAACTGCAGACAGAAATAAGAATGGTGTAATTGATTCTATTGACGATACTGTTGCTATCATTAATGAACTTTTGAAAAAAGGTTATTCTGCGTATAGCCATATCCGTTATATTGAATTAAAAGATGGCAAGCACGATGTTGCTACGTGGGCAAAAGCGTTTCCCGAATTTTTGAAATGGGCTTTCAATTAGCAAATTAGCAAATTTGAAAATGAGAAAATGAGAAAATTGAGGAATGATTTTTGCGTATAGTTATGTTTGTTATATTGCATATTGAAAATAAAAGTACTCATAAATTTTTATTGGTAACAGTGCCTTTCTTTTTTCCAATTCTTTTTCAAAAGGCACTTTTTTAAAAGTTTAGGATTGCACATTGATGATGATAAATAAAAAAAAGAGATTATAGGAAATTATTTTTCTATTATCTCTTTTTTAATATAAATAGAGTAAATAATTTCTTTAAACTTTTGGAAAGTTTAAAGCTTTCCAAAAGTTTTTTATTATGGATAAACTTCTGCGTATAACCGTAACCGTTATATTAGTTAAGAATGGCAAGCAATGCAACCATTTTCACATTTTCACATTTTCATCCCGATAATTATCGGGACACATTTTCACATTTTCTCATTTGCTTTTAATCAGACTTATCTTACCATTTCGTTCCATAAAAATTTCTTCAACATTATCAAGGCTGTTTTGATTAAGTGTTATTCTTACTTCTTCCATAATATCTCCAAAACTTATGGAACATTTTTTCAAATTTTTATCGTTAAGTTTTCCTTCTTTATAAAGCGAATAAGGAACGCCTTTAAAAAAATGACTCACCTTCTGATTGTTTACACTTACAAATGCAATTATTCTATGCACAATTACCAAAGCAAATGAAGCAACCACCGTAGGAATAAAAGGCGAAGCGCCTACGATAACCCGTGCCAGCACTGCGCCCAGCATGATGGTAACACAAATGTCGAAAGCGGATTTAATGCCAAATACACGCATACCTGTAAACCGGATAAAAATAAAAGCTATAAAAAATATTACGATGGCACGAAGCGCCATTTGCAAAGCATTTAAATCGGTGCCGCTACCGAAAAGCTCATTTATTGTTTGCATGGATGATTGATTTTACATTATAGACTTTCACACGAATGTTTTATATGTAATATTAAATTGTTTTTTGCAAGAAGCGTTGATAACTTTTTAAAAAGTCAAATCAACTCACGGCAAATATTTATCAATCTTATTGGGCAATAAATAAAGTATGGGAGTAAAAAAATAAATACCAATGCTTATCCAAGGAAAAAAGAAAGAAAATATAATAGCAATGGCATACATTATGGGTGAAATTAAAAACAAACGCCTGGCCTCTTTCCTCACTTCATCGGGTAATATTCTTGCATGCAACGTTTTTCGTTTTATTCCATACGTCCATTGTGCATATAAAGTAAGATTGCAACCGCTTAGATTTAATCCATACATTAAAATGGCATACCATTGCAATGTATTAGCAGCAAGAAACCGTGTGCTGAAGGGAACCAGGCACACAATCATATAAAACAATACACCTAAAAAAATAAAGTACCGATTCGTTCGTGAAATGTATTCAAAAACCATGCGGTGCCCAAACCACATAATGCCCAAAACAATAAAGCTGATAAAATAACAAAACAGTTCCTGCCTCACTTCGTACAAGCCGTGCAGCAAAGCCCTGAAAGAATTTTCTTTCACTAAAGGAATACGAAGTTCGATTACAAGTATGGTCATTGCAACGCTGAAAATGCCGTCCCCCAAGGCTTCCAGCCTGTTGGCAGACATGTTGAGTTTTTCCTGATCCGTATTCATTTCCCTAAATTAAAAATTCAAAAGAAAAAATTATAGTGAAAGAAGAAAAATTTTATTCAATTTAATTATGTCGCGTACAAATTTTCTTTATTTTAAAATATCTTTTACATATCGCAAAGAGCGCAAAGAAAAAGAAGAAATTTATTCATATTTTATTAAATGCTTCTCAGCGATCTTTGCGACACCTTAGCGTTCTTCGCGTTACTAAAAAATACAAAGAAAACGCTACTTTGTGCTTATTATATTTAATCCTAAAAATTTTTAATTCAACATAAAAAATTTATAAATGAATAAAATTATAAAATCTGCTATCTTTTTTTTATTCCTTTTTTTGGTAAATAAAAATTTATTTGCACAGCAACATCCGCCATTTTATGATGAGATACAAAATTTTAAAAAACAAGATAGCATCCATTTCCCTCCAAAAAATGCTGTTCTGTTTGTTGGCAGTTCATCCTTTAGAAAATGGAAGGATGTACAATCCTATTTTCCTGATGTAACCGTTATCAATCGCGGGTTTGGCGGTTCCGAGCTTACTGACGCCATTCGATATGCCAATGATATTATCATACCGTATCATCCGCGGCAAATTGTAATTTATTCCGGCGAAAATGATATGGCATATTCTGACACTAACACACCAAAAATTATTTTAGAAAGATTTAAAAATTTATTCAACATCATTCGCCTTGCATTGCCCAATGTTTCTATTGTTTATATTTCTATAAAGCCAGATGGCGCGAGAGAAAGATTAATGCCTGAAGAAGAAAAAGCAAACAATCTCATTAAACAATTTTTACAAACCAAAAAGAATACTGTTTTTGTAGATGTGTTTCATAAAATGCTTGATGAAAATGGAAAGCCAATGAAAGATATATTTTTAGATGATAACCTTCACATGAATGCAAAGGGTTATCACATCTGGCAAAAAGCAATTGCACCTTATTTGATAAAAGATAAAAAATGAAAATGAAATTTTTTTTATTCACCATAATTTTTTTGTGCATCATTCCTTGTAAAATATTTTCACAATCATCTTCTCAATGGAAATTGATTTGGCATGATGAATTTAATCACAAAGGCTTGCCCGATTCATCAAAATGGAGTTATGATGTAAGAGATAAATGGTTTAATAATGAGCTACAATATTATACCGATGCCGATACGGGTAATGCAATTGTCCGCAATGGTTTTTTATACATCAAAGCATTGAAGACAACCGGAAAACATTTATATACTTCTGCAAGATTAGTTACCAAAAATAAGGCCGACTGGATGAATGGAAAAATTGAAGTGCGTGCGCAATTGCCCGCCGGTCGCGGTTTGTGGCCTGCCATCTGGATGCTTTCCACAGATGATGATTATGGCAACTGGCCCAAAAGCGGCGAGATTGATATTATGGAAAACGTTGGATTTAAACCCGATTCTATTTTTTGCAGTATTCATACAGAGGCTTTCAATCATGTAATCGGAACTCAAAAAACAAAGGGAATAAAAATAATAAATCCTTATACTTCATTTCATATTTATGGCATTGAATGGGATCAGCAAAAAATTAATTTTTTATTGGATGATTCCATTGTTTTCAGTTATTCAAATTCTGGAAACGGATACAAAGAATGGCCTTTTGATAAACGATTTTATTTAATATTAAACATTGCTGTTGGCGGAAACTGGGGCGGTCAAAAAGGAATTGATGAAAATATTTTTCCGGCAACAATGCTCGTTGATTACGTTCGTGTTTATAAGAAAAAATAAAATTATAATTAAATATTTCACGCAAAGAAACAAAGTAGCAAAGGCGCAATAAAGATTTTTGCGCCTTTATTTTCTCATGCGGCTTTGCGTGATTTTTCTTAACCCCAGCGACATTATTTTTT
Organism: Chitinophagaceae bacterium; assembly: GCA_025933775.1. Classification (GTDB taxonomy): domain Bacteria; phylum Bacteroidota; class Bacteroidia; order Chitinophagales; family Chitinophagaceae; genus Ginsengibacter. The sequence goes on along the minus strand of JAICZH010000101.1, from coordinate 1,860 downwards.
TATCTAAATGAAATTGCACTTATTCATTCTAATCCTATATTTTTAATTCATCAATGAACAGAGAAGTTGTAATAGATAAAATAAAAAGCATTGAAGCGTGGGATGTTATTGTAATTGGCGGCGGAGCCACAGGGTTAGGCATCGCAGTAGAATCAGCAAATCGCGGGTATGCTACCCTGTTAGTTGAGCAATCAGACTTTGCAAAATCCACCTCATCGAAAAGTACAAAGCTGGTGCATGGCGGTGTGCGTTATCTGGCGCAAGGCAACTTAAGTCTTGTAAGAGAAGCAAGTGTTGAGCGTGGACTGCTCACGAAAAATGCACCACATCTTGTAAAAAATAAAACGTTTATAATTCCAGTGTACAATTGGTGGAGCAGGCTCAAATACACGCTGGGATTGAAATTATACGATTGGATTGCAGGGCGTTTAAGTTTAGGTTCATCCGTTTTTATTTCGCGTAAAAAAGTTTTAGAAAAATTGCCGGGCATCATTTCAAAAAATTTATTTGGCGGCGTTCTGTATCACGATGGTCAGTTTGATGATGCAAGATTAGCCATTAATTTGGCACAAACTATTTTTGATAACGGCGGCTATGCAATCAATTACATGCAGGTGGTTGATTTGATAAAAGAAAATAAAAAAGTTTGTGGCATAAAAATTTTAGATAAAAAAACAAATGAAAATTATATTCTGCAATCAAAAGCGATGATTAATGCGACCGGCGTTTTTGCTGATGATATTTTACAAATGGATTCATCTGAAACAAAAAAATATATCGCTGCAAGCCAGGGAATTCATTTGGTGCTCGATAAAAAATTTTTTTCCGGAGATAATGCATTGATGATCCCTGAAACCAGCGATGGCAGGGTTTTATTTATTGTTCCGTGGCACGGCAAACTTTTATTAGGCACCACAGATACACCTGTAAAAAATATTTCATTAGAGCCGGTTGCATTTGAAAACGAAATTGATTTCATTTTGCGAACAGCAAAAGACTATCTTACGGTAATGCCTACACGAAAAGATGTATTAAGTGTTTTTGCCGGGCTGCGGCCTTTGGCAGCGCCGGAAGAAGAAGAAAAAAAAACAAAAGAAATTTCACGCAGTCATAAAATATTAGTTTCATCATCTGGATTATTTTCAATGCTCGGCGGTAAATGGACCACTTATAGAAAAATGGGTGAAGATATGATTGATAAAGTTGAAAAAGAATTGCATTGGAAACATATTTCATCTTCAACCGCTTTATTGCATATTCACGGATATACGAATCAATTCAATGAGAATGATGTATTCTCTTTTTATGGAAGTGATGAAATTTTTATAAAAAAAATAATGAATGAAAATAATGAATGGCTTAGTGAAAAACTGCCTATCAATAAAGCGCAAATAATTTGGGCAGTAAAAGAAGAAATGGCGCAAACGGTAGAAGATGTGCTGAGCCGGAGAACACGATGTTTACTGCTTGATGCAAAAGAAAGCATTCGCATCGCTCCAATTGTTGCTGCAATAATGATGAATGAAATGAATGAAGATGAAACGTGGATGAACGATGAAATAAAAAAGTTTAATGCTATTGCAAAGAATTATTTGATTGATATTGATTCCTAAAATTTTTTAAGATTGCGGTCGGTGGAGACACCGACCACAAAGGATGGTAAAATGTTTCAAGTAAGTGTCCTCCAACTCCACTTTTCGAACTATAAGTTCGTTACAATTGCTAATGATTTTTTTACATGTTCATCAGGCGATATATGATCGGTTTTAGATGAAAAGACAGCTACAATTTTATCATTTTTATCAATAACAAATGTAGTCCGCGGGATGAAGCCATGCGTAATCTGCACGCCCCGCAAAT
>JAICZH010000001.1 GCA_025933775.1 Chitinophagaceae bacterium | reverse complement strand
CATTTAAGAAAGCATTTTTTTATTCATTTAAGAAAGCATTTCTATTGCTTTTTGTAAACCAATTACCAATTTGTCTATTTCTTCTTTTGTATTATACATGGCAAAAGAAGCTCTAACGGTGCCGGGTATTCGAAAATAATCCATTACAGGTTGTGTGCAATGATGCCCGGTTCTTACGGCAATTCCTTGCTGGTCTAAAATAACTCCGATATCCTGCGGATGCATATTTTTTATTACAAAAGAAACCACGCTTACTTTTTCTTTTGCAGTGCCAATGATACGCAGTCCTGGCAAGGCTTCCAACTGTGCTGTAGCATATTTTAATAAATCATTTTCATGTTTTCTTATGGAATTTTTTCCAGTTTCATTTATAAAATCCAAGGCAGATCTTAATGCAACTGTATCAGCAATATTCGGCGTGCCTGCTTCATATTTATAAGGCAAATTATTGTAAATCGTTTTTTCAAATGTTACTTCTTTTATCATTTCACCACCACCCATAAACGGAGGCATATTTTCTAAAATTTCTTTTTTACCATACAAAACGCCAACACCTGTTGGGCCATAAACTTTATGTCCGGAAAAAACAAAAAAATCGCAATCCATTTTTTGAACATCAATATCCAAATGAACAGCGGATTGCGCACCATCAATCATAACGGGAACGCCTATACGATGAGCGGCGTCAATAATTTCTTTTACCGGATTTATGGTTCCGAGTGAATTGGATGCATGAACCACAGAAACCAATTTTGTTTTTGCTGAAAGCAAATTTTTATACGAATCCAAATCCAATTCACCATTTTCTGTAACAGGAATTATTTTTAAAACTGATTTCTTTTCTTCGCACAGGATCTGCCAGGGCACTATGTTTGAGTGATGTTCCATTCCTGAAATAATTATTTCATCACCGGCATTAATATTTTTTCTTCCCCATGTGTAAGCAACCAAATTTATTCCTTCTGTTGCGCCTCTTGTAAAAATTATTTCTTCAGGAAATGCTGCATTAATAAATTTTCTTACGGTAACTCTTGTTAGTTCATACGCCGCAGTTGCTTCTTCAGCAAGTGTGTGAATGCCGCGATGAATATTGGCATTATAGTAAGAATAATAATTAACCAATGCATCTATTACCACCTGCGGTTTTTGTGAAGTTGCTGCATTATCGAAATACACTAATCTTTTATCATTCAATTCACGATTTAAAATCGGAAAAGATTCCCTGATATTTTCTACATCAAAAACGGGCGATATGGTAGTTAATGTTTCCATTTTTAATTTATTGATAAACGTTCTACAATTAATTCTTCTACATATTTTCGCAGTGGTTCATGTTTTATTTGCATAACAATATCTTCGGCAAATGCTTCTAACAGCATGGATTGCGCAAGCTCTTTTGAAATGCCTCTTGTTCTTAAATAAAACAATGCTTCTTCATCCAACTGGCCTATGGTGCAGCCGTGAGAGCACTTTACATCATCTGCAAAAATTTCTAATTGAGGTTTTGTATTAATCGTTGCATCATCTGATAATAAAATATTTTTATTGGATTGATAAGCATTTGTTTTTTGTGCATCTTGCCTCACAAATATTTTTCCATTAAACACACCGGAAGCATTATCATCTAAAATCCCTTTGTAAAATTCGTTGCTGAAACAATTGGGTTTTGTATTATCAACCAAGGTATGATTGTCCACATGCGTTTTTCTTTTTAATAAATACAACCCGTACAAATGCGCTTCATTGCCTTCTTTTTCCATAATAACGTTCATGTTGTTACGTATCATTCCACCATTCAATGAAACAGTAACCGCATGTGTATAGCTTTTACCAATTTGGCGTATATGTGTAGTGGTTACCTGGCTCGCATTTGCAACATCATTTTGAATTTTATAATATTCTGCAATAGCATTTGTATTCACTACAATTTCCATTACTTCATTGGTAAAACTATCCATGGCGCCAATTGTCGTATAATATTCCGTCAATTGTCCTTTGGCATTTTCATCTATGTAAACCAAGCTTCTTGGCTGCGATAATAAATGATTATTTCTTGCATCAGCAAAATGATATAAATAAAAAGGATGTTGCAATACTTTGTTTTTATTTATATAAATAAAAACGCCGCCATGCATAAATGAAGTATTCAATGCATGAATGCCATCTTTTATAAAACGATAACTTTTATTAAGATGCTCATCAATCAAATTTTTATATTCAGTTTTTATCGCTTCTTCCAAAGGCAAAACGATACAGTCATTTTCTGAAGAACGAATGGTTGAAAGCTCAGGAATAAATTTTCCATTTATAAAAATTAATTCATTGGCATTTTCGTAACCAGGCAAACGAGCAGTATCAATATCAGCAATTGTAATTGTATTTTCTAATTCTGATAAATGATATTCTTTTTTAAAAAGATTGCTGATGCCGGTCAATCGCCATTCTTCATTATGAGGCGCGGGCAATCCAACTTTATTGAAATTCTTAAAACCTTCTTCCCTAATGTTGCTTAACACATCATCAGCAGATGAAGATTGTAATTCATTGAATTTATCTTTTAAATAATCTGTTTTAATTGTATCCATTTTTATAATTATAAAGCTTCTGCAAGACTTAATTCATCTTTAAGAAAATCATATCCTTTTTCTTCTAATTCCAACGCAAGTTCTTTCGTTCCTGATCTTACAATACGGCCATTTACTAACACATGCACAAAATCGGGTTGTAAATAATCAAGCAATCTTTGATAATGCGTGATTACAATTATTGCTCTGTTTTCATTACGCAATTTATTTACGCCATTGGCTACAATGCGCAGTGCGTCTATATCCAGGCCCGAATCGGTTTCATCTAAAATTGCCAATTTAGGTTCCAGCATTGCCATTTGAAAAATTTCATTTCTCTTTTTTTCACCACCGGAAAATCCTTCGTTTATGCTGCGCGTCAATAATGACTTATCAATTTCAACCAGTTGCATTTTTTGTTTCATCATTTTCAAAAATGAAACTGCATCTAAAGGTTCCTGTCCATTATATTTTCTTTTTTCATTCAAAGCTGTTTTAATAAAATTGGTTGTGCTTACTCCGGGAATTTCTACTGGGTATTGAAAGGCTAAAAATAATCCTTCGCGTGCCCTGTCTTCGGGTGATAATTCCAGCATATCATTTCCTTCAAAAAAAACAGAACCTTCCGTTACTTCATAATCTTCGCGCCCCGCAAGTATTGATGCAAGTGTACTTTTACCGGAACCGTTCGGCCCCATGATGGCATGCACTTCGCCTGCTTTTACTTCAAGATTAATTCCGTTTAAAATTTGTTTCCCTTCTACGGATGCATGAATGTTTTTAATTGATAACATATTCTTTTTTTTGGCCTCACCCCGACCCTACTCCGAAGGAGAGGGAACTGTACTGAAGCTCTTTTTTAATTTTATTTTTTTATAAAAAACTTATAAGGTTTATATTATCCAACACTTCCTTCAAGACTGATGGCTAATAACTTTTGTGCTTCTACAGCAAATTCCATTGGCAATTGATTCATTACTTCTTTTGCAAATCCTGTAACAATCAATGCCACGGCGGTTTCTGCATCAATCCCTCTTTGCCTGCAATAAAAAAGCTGGTCTTCACCAATCTTTGATGTGGTGGCTTCGTGCTCAATTACTGCTGTTTTATTTTTTGATTCAATGTATGGAAAAGTATGTGCCCCGCATTTATCGCCAAGCAATAAAGAATCGCATTGCGAATAATTGCGCGCATTCAATGCATTTTTTCCTGCCCGCACCAAACCACGATAACTATTCTGGCTTCTGCCTGCAGAAATTCCTTTTGAAACAATTCTGCTTCTTGTATTTTTTCCAATATGAAGCATTTTGGTTCCGGTATCGGCTTGTTGTTTATTATTAGTTAGTGCCACCGAATAAAATTCACCGATTGAATTATCACCTTTTAAAATAACGCTCGGATACTTCCATGTAATGGCAGAGCCTGTTTCCACTTGTGTCCATGATATTTTAGAATGATCGCCCTGGCAAATTCCTCTTTTGGTTACAAAATTATAAACCCCACCTTTGCCATTTTCATCGCCGGGGTACCAGTTTTGTACGGTTGAATATTTTATTTCTGATTTGGTATGAGCAACTAATTCAACAACTGCGGCGTGCAATTGGTTTTCATCACGCATCGGCGCAGTGCATCCTTCGAGATAACTTACATACGCTTCATCTTCTGCAACAATTAATGTGCGTTCAAATTGACCTGCGCCTTCAGTATTAATTCTGAAATACGTTGATAATTCCATTGGGCAACGAACACCCTTTGGAATAAAACAAAATGAACCATCGGTAAATACTGCTGCGTTTAAAGCAGCAAAATAATTATCCGTCATGGGAACAACAGAACCTAAATATTTTTTTACAAGGTCAGGATGATCTTGAATGGCTTCGCTCATGGAGCAAAAAATAACACCGATTTCTGAAAGTTGTTTTTTAAATGAAGTGGCTACGGAAACGCTGTCCATCACTACATCTACAGCCACGCCTGTTAATCTTTTTTGTTCATTTAAAGAAATGCCAAGCTTATCAAAAGTTTTTAATAATTCAGGATCAACTTCATCAAGGTTATTTAATTTATTTTTTTTCTTTGGCGCAGCATAATAAATAATATCCTGAAAATTGATAGGCGGATAATGAACATTGGCCCATTCAGGCTCTTCCATTGTCAACCAATGATGGTAGGCCTTCAGTCGCCAGTTGAGCATCCATTCCGGTTCATTTTTTTTTGTGGAGATAATCCGGATCACCTCTGCGCTTAATCCTTTTGGAACAACATCGGTATCAATATCAGTAACGAATCCGTACTTATAATCACTCGCCACCGTTTGCTCCAGCACATCTATTTCTTCTTTCATTTATGCCTTAATTTTTTTATAGAATATTAATAATATTATTTTGCAAAGATAAGAAGTTTAAGGCATTTGTACAAAAGAGTATAAATAGAAATAAACTTTTATAACACATTCTTTATTTGTTTTAACCTTTTGTTTTTGGTAAATTACATCCATGGTTTCTTCAATAAAGCTTCATCAAAAAATTTATTTTAGGAAGCAAATAATTTCAGTTATTATTTTTTTATTTTCTCCCATTTTTCTTTTTGCCCAAACGGTTGTTTCTATAAATATTAATGGCGGCATTAATCCTGCATCGGCTGAATACATTCATCAATCTATTGAAAAAGCAGAAAGCGAAAAAGCCGAATGTCTTTTGATACATCTCAATACGCCCGGAGGGTTATTAAATTCAACAAGAGATATTGTAAGTGATTTTTTTGCATCAACAGTTCCTATAATTGTTTACATCTATCCTTCCGGCGCACATGCAGGCTCGGCAGGTGTTTTTATAACCATGGCCGCAAGCGTTGCCGCAATGGCTCCGGGAACAAACATTGGCGCAGCTCATCCGGTAAGTATGCAGGGAACTACTGACACAATTATGAATACGAAAGGAACCAATGACGCCGCCGCGTTTATAAAAACAATTGCTGAAAAAAGACATCGTAATGCGCAATGGGCCGAAGAAGCCGTACGGTACAGTGTTGCCATTACAGAAGAAGAAGCGATACAGCAAAATGTAATTGATTATATCGCTAACGATGATCGTGAATTGCTTATGCAGGTTGATGGGAAAAGTATGGAAGTAAATGGCGGAACAAAAATATTGCATACCAAAAATGCAAGCATTCAATCCGACGAGATGGGATTTTTTCAAAAAATATTAAATAGAATCAGCGATCCGAATATTTCTTACATACTAATGATGCTCGGATTCTTTGGTTTGGTGTTTGAATTATTTAATCCGGGCGCTATATTTCCAGGCATTGCAGGCGTTATATTTTTAGTGCTTGCATTTTATTCTATGAGCTCGATGCCGGTTAATTATGCCGGGCTTTCTTTAATTATTTTTGGCATTATACTTTTTTTACTGGAAATAAAAATTATAAGTCATGGGTTGTTAACTATCGGCGGCATTATTTCTATTTTGTTAGGTTCTATGTTTTTATTCAGGCGAAGCCCTACTGAAAATATTGTTGCGGTTTCATGGAGTGTAATTATTACAACCACGGTGGTTACTTCTTTATTTTTTATTTTTATTGTAGGCATGGGATTAAAAGCACAAAGGCTGAAACCTGCAACCGGCGGACATGCCATGATTGGCAGTAAAGGAGAAGCCATTGATGTAATTGACCCTTCGGGCATGGTAAAAATTAATGGAGAGATGTGGAACGCCATTGCTCTTTCAGGAAAAATTAATGCCGGTGAAAATGTTATAGTAAGAAAAATAAAAGACCTTACTTTATTTGTTGAGCAAGCATGATCTTTAATAATTACTTTTATAATTATCTTCGGCTCAAAATAATTTTAAATAAATTTTTTCAATAACAATAGTTCTTCAAAAAGTTTCCCGAAAAATCGGGAGATTTAGGGAGGCCTTAAAAATTAATAATATGCAACCACAAATTCCAATAGTATTAATAATTGTAATTATTTTTATTTTGTATGTGCTGGCAAGCGCCATTCGTATTTTACGCGAATATGAGCGTGGCGTGGTTTTCAGGCTGGGAAGGGTTTTGGGCGGAGGTGTAAAAGGGCCCGGACTAATTTTATTAATACCCATTATTGATAAAATGGTAAAAGTGAGCCTGCGTACGGTTGTAATGGATGTTCCGCCGCAGGATGTAATTACGCAGGATAACGTTTCTATAAAAGTAAATGCAGTAATTTATTTCAGAGTTATTGATCCGCAAAAAGCAATTATAGAAATTGAAAATTATCTCGCCGGTACTTCGCAACTTTCGCAAACTACATTAAGAAGTGTATTAGGTCAGTCAGAACTTGATGAACTTCTTTCGCAAAGAGAAAAAATAAATATAAGGTTACAACAAATTATTGATTTGCAAACAGAGCCGTGGGGCGTAAAGGTTACGCATGTAGAAGTAAAACAAATTGATCTGCCGCAGGAAATGCAGCGTGCAATGGCAAAGCAGGCCGAAGCTGAAAGAGAAAGAAGAGCTAAAGTAATTTCTGCCGAAGGTGAATTTCAGGCTTCGCAAAGACTGAGTGATGCAGCAAAAATACTAAGCGAGCAACCCAGCGCATTAACCTTGCGTTATCTGCAAACGTTGCGTGAGATTGCTACCGAAAATAATTCAACCACTATCTTTCCTGTGCCCATTGATATTTTAAAACCATTTATAAAAATTAATGATGAGGAAAAGAAAATAGGAAGTTAGCTGGTTTCATTTATTTTTATTCAAACAGGAAAAATTTTTAAAAAAAATTCGTATAGCCGTTACCGTTAGTAACCATTTTTTTTGTATTTTATTACCTACCCTTTAAAAATAGCGCATCTTTTTTATCTTTAATAAAAACAATAAAAGTGTAATGAAATTATTGAGCCCTGCAATATCACGTTTGGCACGGTTGCGGCTGTGGCAGGTTCAAAATTGGATTACATACCCTGTTGCTGCACAAAGAAACGTGTTGCAGCATTTAGTAACTCAGGCTCAAAACACTGAATTCGGTCGTAAATATTCTTTCTCCAAATTATTCAGAGTAAAAGATTTTAAAAAAAATATTCCTATTCATGAATACGATGATTTGAAACCTTACATTCTCCGTATGATGAATGGCGAAGAAAATATTTTATGGAATACGCCCATCAATTGGTTTGCAAAAAGCAGCGGCACCACATCTGCAAAAAGTAAATTCATTCCCATAAGTGATGAAACGCTTAAAGAGACTCATTATAAAGGCTCCAAAGATGTGCTTACTAATTATTATAAAAATTTTCCCGATAGCGATTTGCTTACCGGCAAAAGTCTTGTTGTTGGCGGAAGCCACCAACTTAATCCTGTAAATGAAGAAATACAATATGGCGATCTGAGCGCTGTGTTGATGCAGAATACACCTTTTTGGGGACATTGGATAAGAACACCCGATTTAAAAATTGCATTGCTTGATGAATGGGAAAGTAAAATTGAAAAACTTGCAAAAAATACGATTAAAGAAAATGTTACTTCTCTTGCGGGAGTTCCTACATGGACAATTGTTTTAATTAAACGCATTCTCGAAATTTCAGGCAAAAAAAATTTAAAAGAAATATGGCCCAACCTTGAATTGTATATTCACGGCGGCGTTTCGTTTACGCCTTACCGTGAGCAAATACAAAAACTCATCGGCGCTCCTATTAATTATCTTGAAATGTATAATGCAAGCGAAGGGTTTTTTGCTGCGCAAAATATGCCTGATGATGAAGGAATGTTGCTTTTTGCCGATCATGGAATATTTTATGAATTTATGCCGGTAGAAGAATATGGTAAACCTAATGCAATCACTTTTGGTTTGGATAAAGTAATGCTCAATAAAAATTATGCGCTTGTAATAAGCACCAATGGCGGCCTTTGGCGTTATCTCGTTGGTGATACTATTCAGTTTACTTCTATCCGACCTTTTAAAATAAAAGTTACCGGTAGGCTGAAACATTATATGAATGCATTTGGCGAAGAGGTAATTGTAGATAATGCAGATAAAGCAATTGCAATTGCATCAGCAAATACGGACGCTATTGTAAATGATTACACAGCAGCGCCAATTTTTTTTAGCGAGCATGAAAACGGCGCTCATGAATGGCTGATAGAATTTGATAAATTGCCCGTGAGCATTCATGAATTTACAGATGCTCTTGATCATGCTTTAAAATCTGTAAACAGCGATTATGAAGCCAAGCGTTATAAAGATATTGCTTTGCGAATGCCGGTTGTTCATATTTTAAAAAAAGGAACGTTCAGGGAATGGCTTAAGAAAAAAGGAAAACTTGGTGGACAACATAAAGTACCACGATTAAGCAATGAAAGAAATTTAATTGAAGAAATAAAAAAAATACATTTGCTTTCGGTATAAAAACATTTGAAAATTGTCTTCAAAATATGAAGTCAGATATGGGATTAAACTAAAAAAAAGTATGAAATTATTAGAAAATAAAGTTGCAATTATAACCGGCGGCAGCCGTGGTATTGGCGAAGCTATTGTTTTAAAACTTGCCGAAAACGGCGCCCACGTTGCTTTTACATACTTAAGTAGCGATGAAAAAGCAAAGGTGCTTGAAGAAAAAATAAAATCTTTTGGAGTAAAAGGTAAAGCATATAAAAGCAATGCAGGGATTTATGCAGATTGTGAATCGCTGGTAAATGATGTGATTAAAGAATTTGGCACAGTTGATATTTGTGTAAACAATGCCGGAATTTCAAAAGATAATTTATTGCTTCGCATGATGCCGGAACAATGGGATGAAGTAATTATAACAAATCTCAAAAGCGTTTTCAATATAACGAAACAAGTTATTCGCCCCATGATGAAATCAAAAAAAGGAAGTATTATAAATATGAGCTCAATAGTTGGCATGCGCGGAAACGCAGGACAAAGCAGCTATGCAGCAAGCAAAGCGGGCATTATTGGTTTTACAAAATCTATTGCTTCAGAATTGGGCAGCAGAAATATAAGATGCAATGCAATAGCGCCTGGCTTTGTGGAAACAGACATGACACATTATTTAAAAGAAGGGGAAGCAGCAAAATCTTTTTTGGACAAAATTCCTTTGGGAAGATTTGGAAGCGCAGAAGAAATTGCAAACGTTACTCTTTTTCTCGCAAGTGATATGAGTTCTTATATTACAGGCCAGGTAATAAGTACTTGTGGAGGATTAAACATGTAATTATTTTTTTAAAGAAATCAGTCAAATTTTTTTTATGACTTCTTACGAAAAATTGCTTTTAAAAAATAAAAATTGGGCGAAAGAAGAAATTGATAATGATCCCGAATTTTTTAAAAGATTATCTGCTTTACAAACGCCTGAATTTTTATGGATCGGTTGCAGTGATAGCAGAGTGCCAGCTGATAAAATAACAGGAACTCAGCCCGGTGAAATTTTTGTACATCGCAATATTGCTAATATGGTTATACATACTGATGTGAACCTCTTAAGTGTACTCGATTTTGCAGTAAATCATTTAAAAGTGAAGCATGTTATCGTATGCGGACATTATGGTTGTGGCGGTATTAAGGCTGCAATGACCAATCACGATTATAAATATGTACTTAATATGTGGCTGCGAAATATTAAAGATGTATATCGTTTATACCGCGAAGAATTATCAGCGATTGCTAATGAAGAATTGCGTGCAGACAGGCTTGTAGAGCTGAACGTAAAAGAACAGGTAATGCATCTTGCCAAAACTTCCATCATACAACGGGCATGGCTAAACGAAAAACGTCCTCACTTGCATGGATGGGTTTACGGATTAAAAGATGGTATTATTCATCCTGTATTTGAAATGAATGCCGGTACGCCTATTGATCCACTGTATGAATATGATGATTTGTAGAAGCTAAAAAATTAGGGAGAAAAACTGAAATATAAATTCGACTGATATTGAATAATCTTTTCTCTGGTATAGTAAGAACGTAAAATTAATGAAAGAGGCTGCCTCAAAAAGGCAGCCTCTTTTTTAGAAAGAGCTGAAATACTATTTTTCTAATTTTATAACAGAGGTATTCTCTTTTTGAATAAACCTTAAAAAGTAAATTCCTTTAGGCAATAGCGAACCATCAATAGATTGCTGTAATGAGCCTTGAGTTTTTGTTCCTGCCTTATTCCAAACAACTCTGCCGGAAGCGTCAACCATCATCAATTTATAATCGCCTGCATCTCCATTAACGTTAACAGTAATAGAGTTAACAAATGGATTGGGATATGCCTTTACTGAAAATTGATTTGTTGAAGAAATATTTTGATTGATTCTGGTATCCACACTTAATGAGCCACCGGAAGCAGGAATAAACAATGTTGAAGATTGAAGCGGTTGCTTAGGAATTATAGAACTCGAATAGCTTGCAATTAAAGTGGATCCTCCGCCTTGTTGGAAATAACCAATCGAGATGGCATGTAATCCCTGTTGCAAGCCGATAGTACCGGATTGTTCAATAGCGCCATGCAATCCGTCATTATTCACTACGAGTACATTATCAATATATAAATTACTTCCATCATCGGAGGTAAGATAAAAAGTATATTGAGTATTATAAGGCACATAAATATAACCAGTATAATTAAAAGCATACGTAATCGTACGATTTGCCGGGGAAAGGTCTATATTAGTAAGGGTTCCTTTTTCCTTAGGGTTAAGTCCTGAAAAATTTGGAACTGCGCTATAACCACTTCCAGATTCATAATAACTATAATTAATGCCGTGAACCGTAGGTCCCGGATTTACAGCAGGTAAAAGGTCTATTGGCACATAGAGATCAGTGGAAGGAATCATTTGTTTGGGAGTGCCTGGTCCTGAATAATCAACATTTAAAGTAGAGGTACCGCCTTGTTGAATGTAGCCAAGTGATATAGCATGTTTGCCCGCCTTTAAACCAATAGTACCGGATTTTTCGATGGCACTGTGCAATCCGTCATTATTTACCACGAGTACATTATCAATATATAATTTGCTTCCATCATCTGAAGTGGTGTAGAAGGTATATTGCCCATCAGCAGGAATATCTATATAGCCGGTAAAATTAAAAGCATAAGTTGTAGAACTATTGGCTTGGGAAAGATCAAAATTGGAAACAGTTCCTGTTTCGGTGGGAGTAAGGCTCGAAAAATCCGGAATATTACTATAACCACTTCCAGATTCATAAAAATTATAATTCATACCATTAGTTACCGGACCTGGGTCAACCGCAGGCAATAAAGAAATTAGATTATTTGAAAGCCCGTTTACAGTAACCTGAACAGTATTTGTTCCACTTGCTCCTGCATTATCTGTAACCTTTAATTGAAATTGGTAAGTACCCTGAATTAAAGAAGTAACTGATGTAGAAGCGGAATTCGGGCTAGTTATAACAGATGGAGCCGGACCAGATACCTGAGACCAATTGTACGAAACAATGTTTCCATCCTGATCTGTTCCACTACCAGACAAAGTAACTGTGGAGGTTGGTAAGGTTATTGTTTTATCTGATCCCGCATTTGCGGTAGGAGCCAGATTTGTAGCGGCTCCATTTCTGATGAGAACTGCTGATGTATAAGGAGCAAGAGTAATAGAACCATTATATGACTCGTTTTTAACATCAATGTAATTGCCATCAAGACTAATAGTTTTGCTTGATGTAGTAGGATTATATTCGAACCTTATATCATTTACTGTGGTGATGCTTTTTGGCGATCTTTTCGAATGGGCATCCTGTCCACTAAAGGTCTGCCATAAGGGAAGAGAGCGTTGCACAAACGAAGTATAATTGTACGTATCATTTTGAATAGTTAAGTTATCATTAAGAGGCCGGGCATAATAATTACTGTCTAAATATCCAAATTGGCTTATATCATTTACAGAGGTTTCAAAACTTCCTACAAGAGAAGAAACCGAAACAAAAACATTGTTTTTAACAATGTCATTTCTTATAGGGCTGCCAGCATCAAAGGAAGCAAAGAGAACCTGATAAGTGCCATTACCATAACTTGTATTATTATGAATATTTATGTTCTGAGAATTATGAAGATAAATACCTGCATATGGGCAAAAAGCAACTGAATTACCACCCACTTCTACATTGGCTGCCCAATCATCAATATAGATCCCATGAGATATAGGACTTCCTGTTGCAGTCGTTCCGGAATTATCACCCATTCCATTTATTACAATATTATTGAGCACTTTTTGTCCTGTATAGCGGATTCCAGTTTTACCAATCCATGTGTATATCCCTGCCCCGTCAAGTTTTACCATACAAAAATGATTTATAAAATTATTGTTTACAATGGTATTGTTGTTAAAGAACTGAATTCCCATATAGCCCGTGCTATCAAGCAGATTATATTGAATTTTTGCACTGTTGCAATGAGTTTGTATTGCGATGCTGGTTCCATCTCCGCTTCCACCCATGCCTACAACCATTCCCGTATTTTTAATAATATTGTTGGTTATAAGTGGCGATGAAAACTCATTAGATAGATTAATGCCATTATTATTTGTATGATTGATGGTTGTATTTTTTAAAACAAAATTTGTTGATGATTGCCCTCCGTTTTTATTCCCCCAAACAGCATCATAGCCTGAATAATCTATACTACAATTTTGGATGGTAACATTGCTGGAGCTCATAATGGTAAAGGCATCTTTATTACTTCCCTGAAAAGATAAATTATCGAAAATGATAAAATTGCGATATTGTACGTTTACCAATGTGTCTATTGAAGCCACACGCACATTTGAAGGAGTGCTCGTATTATAAATTCTGATCTTTTTTGTAGAAGGATTAAAATACCATTCATTAGTTTCATCTAATGTTCGGCTATCATTTTGAATAAAAAAACCATATCCGTTTTGCCCATTATAAGTGGACGCAGATGTATAATATATGGTACCGCCTGATTGAGAAGTAACTTTATTTCTGTCAATTATCCATCTTTGTTTTCTGATAACCACATCGGCCCCCGTCCAGTTGGGGGATCCACTTAAACTTCCACTGGTAATGGAAGTTCGTCCAGAAAAACTCTGATAGGTAAGCCATCCGGAATTGGGATAGCGGCCCATGGGAGTATTTGCACCATTAACGGAAACCATATTAGTAGAGGCCAGGGATGACACTGCATTAGCGCTTTCCCAAATGTTACCTCCTAAATTGTTCCATGAAGTAACATTAGTAAAACCTGTAATTACAGGATCAGCGCCGGTTCCATAAGCGCCAAATGTAATTGGATTGCCAGAGGAGCCGCTGTTATTAATAATAAGTTCTCCATAAAAAACATCATCCCGGTTGAACAAAATTGCATCGCCTGGCAAAAAGCCACTGAAAGAACTTACTTTGGAAACCGTTCTCCATGGCGATGAACTGGAGGTTCCGCTATTGTTATCACTTCCCGAGTTGGAAACATAGTAAGTTTTGGCATTGGCTGCGAAAGTAAAGATTAAAGTAAAGAACAGAAGAGTTAAGGGTTTTTTCATAATTTTTAAATTGTTTTTCATTAATATAATTGGTAGTGTCTTTGCAAATTTTATAATCAGGCGACCGCTGATCAATAATCAGTCATAATAGAAAAAGATAATTCTTTACAGTTTGCAATTTTTCAAACTAAAATGTAAAAACTTTCAGCCTTTACCTGATACTAAAATTTTGGGAATTTATTCTCTGTGTAAATTAATACTTCGTTTCATGAATTTCCTCATAGTTATATTGGTGATTAAAATTTTTTAGTACCCGTGTATGGCAAATTTTAAACCATAAAAAATAAAAAATAGAGTAATTTTTTCAACACATCTTTTTATTCACATTTTAAAAAATACAGAGGAGAAAAGTTAAAAAAAATGGAAAACATAAAATTGGAAATGAGTAAATTAGGATGCCTAATCCTTATGCCTTAACAAATCATAAAAATTTGTTAATAAAAAATAAATTATCTGGCATGATTTTGGGTAAGGCGTTTTCAAAATCCAAGTATTATTTATAAAAATGCTAGTATCGGGGAGCGGACTTGAACCGCCGACCTTCGGGTTATGAATCCGATGCTCTAACCAGCTGAGCTACCCCGACATTGGGGCGGCAAAGATAATGGATTACAAAAAAATTAATTCAAAAAAATCAATTCTGCTCCCCAGATAATTAATGTGTTCGCTTTCCAATTTAAGTTAAACTAACTAATTTGCCTGGCATTTATTTCTATTTTGCATAACGAACTTTTATATCAAATATCTTTATCGCTTGTTCCCAACATCGGCGATATACATGCAAAAGCATTGATCAATTATTTTGGAAATGCTCCCTCTGTTTTTTCTGCAAATAAAAAAGAATTAGAATCTTTGGAAGGAATAGGAACTATACGAGCTAATTCAATAAAAAATTTTCATGATTTTAAAAAAGCAGAAGATGAAATTAATTTTATAAAAAAATATAATATCGCGCCTCTTTTTATTACAGATAAAAATTATCCTCAAAGATTATTGAACTGTTATGATTGCCCGTCCATGCTATATTACAAAGGAAATGCAGATTTAAATTCTTCTAAAGTTATTGCGATTGTTGGCACAAGAAATAATAATGAGTATGGAAAAAATATTTGTGAACAATTAATTGAAGAACTTGCAGAAGAGGATGTGATTGTAGTAAGCGGCCTTGCATTTGGCATTGATAGTATCGCTCACAAATCGGCTTTAAAAAATAAATTGAAAACAATTGCTGTGCTGGCTCATGGGCTTGACAGAGTATATCCTTCACAAAATTCTTCATTGGCAAAACAAATGATTGCATCCGGCGGATTGCTTACTGAATTTAGAAGTAATACCAAACCCGATAGACAAAATTTTCCGTCAAGAAACCGGATCGTTGCAGGAATTAGCGATGCAGTAATTGTTGTGGAAACTGGCATTAAAGGGGGTTCATTAATAACTGCCGAATTAGGAAACAGTTACAATAAAGATGTATTTGCATTTCCCGGAAGAGTGCATGATGTAAAAAGTGAAGGCTGTAATTTTTTAATAAAAAATAATAAGGCAGCGCTCATTACCTGTGCAAATGATGTGCTCGAAAACATGGGATGGAAAAAGAAAAAAGAAACCTCTGCAAAAAAACAAAGAGAATTATTTATTGAGCTTACTGATGATGAAAAAATAATTATATCTGTTTTACAAACGCACGATCAAATTCATATTGATGAATTGTATGTAAAAAGCAAACTCAATAGCAGCGCGGTGGCGCAGGCATTATTAATGTTAGAGATGCAGGGAGTTGTTTCTTCCATACCCGGGAAAATGTATAAGTTATGCCCCTAAATCCTCGAAGGGGACTTGCAGGATTTTAATAATAAAATAATTTCTATTTCCTTTCAGGTTAGCGGCTAAATAATTTTTATTTTCCTCTTCGGGGTTAGGGGCTGTTATATTATCTTTGCACATGGCTACAATAAATAACAGCATTTCCAAAAAAATTTTCGGTGAAGGATTAACATTCGATGATGTATTGCTGGTTCCGGCATACAGCGAAATTTTACCGAGTGATGTAAGTACCAAAACAAATCTTACTAAAAAACTTTCATTAAATATTCCTATGCTCAGCGCTGCCATGGATACCGTTACAGAAGCTGCATTGGCAATTGCATTGGCACGCGAAGGCGGTTTAGGTATCCTGCATAAAAATATGAGCATAGAAAATCAGGCAGCGCAAGTACGAAAAGTAAAACGAAGCGAAAGCGGGCTGATACTCGATCCTGTTACTTTAAAGATTGATGCAACGATTGGCGATGCATTAAAACTGATGAAAGAAAATAAAATCGGCGGCATTCCTATTGTTGATAAAAATGGAAAATTAGTTGGCATACTTACCAATCGTGATTTAAGATTTGAAGATAATATTCATAGAAAAATTAGCGAATTAATGACCAAAGAAAATCTCATTACTGCGCCCGAAGGAACTGATTTTAAAAAAGCACAATCTATTTTAAGAAAATATAAAATTGAAAAACTTCCTGTGGTAAATAAATCAGGAATTTTAAAAGGATTAATTACTTACAGAGATATTTTGCAAGTGCACAATCATCCCAATGCAACCAAAGATTCTTTTGGAAGATTATTGGTTGGCGCAGGCGTTGGCATTACAAAAGATATCAGTGATAGAATAGATGCATTGCAACAGGTAGGCGTTGATGTGATTTGCCTTGATAGCGCTCACGGCCATACCAAAGGGGTGATTGATGCATTAAAAAAAGCAAAAAAAGATTTTAAAAATATTGATGTTATTGCAGGTAACATTGCAACTGGCAGCGCTGCAAAAGCATTAGCAGATGCCGGCGCAGATGCCATAAAAGTGGGGATAGGCCCGGGTTCTATTTGTACCACACGAATTGTAGCAGGAGCCGGCGTACCACAAATAACGGCATTGTTAGAAGTGGCTGATGCATTAAAAAATAAAGAAACAGGAATAATAGCAGATGGCGGCATAAGATACACCGGCGATATGGTAAAAGCAATTGCCGCCGGCGCAGATTGCGTTATGCTTGGCGGCGTATTTGCCGGAACAGAAGAAAGCCCGGGCGAAACTATAATTTATGAAGGAAGAAAATTTAAACAATATCGCGGCATGGGTTCATTGGGTGCAATGGCGCAAGGCAGCAGTGATCGTTATTTCCAAAATGGTGAAGAGCAATCGAAAAAATTTGTTCCCGAAGGTATCGAAGGCCGTGTGGCTTATAAAGGTTTTTTAAGTGAAGTGGTGCATCAGTTTACCGGCGGTCTTCGTGCAGGAATGGGATATTGCGGTGCAAAAGATATTGCTGCACTTCAAAAATCTTCTTTCATAAAAATTACCAATGCAGGAATGCGCGAAAGCCATGCGCATGATATTGAAATAACAAGGGAAGCGCCGAATTATAGCAGGTAAAAAGTCTCCGGATCCGAAGGGGAGAAGAACACAAATGTTTATTACTAAAGTTTTATTTTAATTTTTAATTTTTTAACTCATAACTCACACTTTGAAATTTCTAATTGTATTATTATTTTTTCTTCCTTTAAAAATATTTGCGCAAAATGATTCATGTCATTTGCGCATTAGCCTTTTAACCTGTGCACCGGGCGAAGAATTATATTCCACTTTTGGCCACAGCGCTCTTCGTATAACCGACACCGTTAGTAACAGCGATATTGTTTATAATTACGGCACTTTCAATTTTGATGAGCCGGGTTTTTACAGAAAATTTATAAGAGGCAAACTTTCTTTTTATTTATCAACAGAAGATTTCGATTCTTTTATGAGCGAATACCGCGATGAACAAAGAGATGTTAGCGAACAGGTTTTAAATTTAACGTGCGCCGAAAAATATAATATAATTATGATGTTGCACGCCAACATGATGCCCGGCAATATCTTTTATAAATACAATTTCACATTTGATAATTGCACCACACGGCTTCGCGACCTGATAGAAAAAACTGCGGATACTGCTGTTCATTTTGGAAATATTTTACCTGGTAAAAAAACTTTTCGTGATCTTATTTATAAATATCTTGATAAAAATGATAAGCAATGGAGCAAGCTGGGCATTGATATTTTATTGGGAAGCCCCACCGATGCAGTGATGCAGCCACGCCAGGTGATGTTTTTGCCTGATTATTTATTAAAAGGTTTCGACAGTGCCACCATTGATGCGAGGCCGCTTGTAATGCAAAAACAAAACATACTTGATTTACATAAACCACCGGTTGCAATAAATTATTTTACACATCCGATTTTTATATTCTCCTGTTTTTTTGTATTGATTGTTTTATTAAGTTTTTCAAAAAATGTTTTTATAAAAAGATTATTGATGGGCTTTGACGGTTTTATATTTTTCATTTCAGGATTGATTGGGATATTAATTCTTTTCATGTGGTTTGGCACCGATCATGAAATGTGCAGAGACAATTTTAATTTGCTATGGGCATGGCCTACCAATGTTATTGCCGCATTTTATATGCATTCTAAAAAAAGGCCCGGTACAAAATATTTCATGATCTATACCGTATTTAATTTGGTTCTTTTTGCTTGTTGGTTCTTCTTACCACAGCATCTAAACCCAGCATTGATGCCTATTGTAGCCATTTTAATTTTCAGAAGTATATTATATTTCAGAAAAGAAAATTAATGCATGAAGCAAATAATTTTTCAGAATAAAAAAATATTTTATCGCGCCGAAGGCAAAGGCAAAGCTGTAATATTATTGCATGGCTTTGCAGAAAATAACAACATCTGGAAATATCAATTTAAAAAATTAAAAGAAAAATTTTTTGTAATTGCACCCGATCTTCCCGGCAGTGGAAAAAGTGAAATGCTTGAAGGAAAAATTACTATTGAAGATTATGCCGATGTGGTAAAAACCATTGCTGATGCAGAGTTAAATAATAAAAATGAAAATCAATTTACATTGATAGGACATAGCATGGGCGGCTATATTACACTTGCATTTGCAGAAAAATATCCTCAACAGTTGCGTGCATTTGGTCTTTTTCATTCATCGGCTTATGCCGATGATGATGCCAAAAAAGAAGCCAGAAAAAAAGGAATTGAATTTATAAAAAATAATGGAGTGGAAACTTTTATTAAAACAGCTACGCCTAATTTATTTTCATCAAAAACAAAAAACGAAAAAACAAATCTTATTAATGATCTAATAAATCTTTCAAAAGATTTTCCACCCGAGCCGCTGATACAATATTATACAGCCATGATGCAAAGGCCTGACCGCACTTCTGTTTTAAAAAGTTTTACCAAACCTATTTTATTTATAATCGGTAAAGATGATAACTCAGTTCCATTACAAACTTCTTTACAACAATGCCATTTACCTTCCATTTCTCATATTCATATTTTACAAAATTCGGGGCATGAAGGAATGTGGGAAGAAAAAAAGAAAGCAACAAACTACTTACTCCATTTTTTATTGAATCCATAGTTTTCAAAAATAAATATTTACCACAAGCGAGCTTTTTTGCTTAATTTAACGTTAAGTTTATTATTCCGTATTTATTTTTCTAATGAAAAAAATCCTGCTTATCGGTTTCTTATTTTTAATGGGATTGCCCAGTATGGCTTCACACATAGTGGGTGGAGAAATGACGTACAAATATAATGGTCCGGGCTCTGTGGCAAATAGCAGTTCTTATACCATAACCTTAAAATTATTCCGCGATCAGGATTGTACCCAATGCGCTCCCATGCCCGATAATGTTTGGATTGGAATTTATAGTAACGATAATGGATCAGAGGTTCCCGGCCCGGGGCAATATTATGATGTACCTAAATCTGATGAAAGCGCGGTGCCTGTAAACCCTTTCCCACCCTGTATTTCCAATCCGCCTTTGCTTCAATATGATGTAGCAACTTATACAGTAATCGTTAACTTACCCAATAATACAAAGGGGTATACGGCGGCTTTCCAAACTTGTTGCAGGGTGCATCCGCTGGAAAATGTTTTTAATGATGAAGGTTCTGGAGGCGGAACCGGGGCTACGTATGATTGTTTAATCCCTGCCGTTCACGACAACTCGCCTCAATTTTCTACAAGTGTTGACGCCATTTGCAGATTAAAACATTTTACTTTGCAATACAGCGCTTCTGATGCAGATGGGGATTCGCTGGTCTATTCCTTTGCACCCGCTTATAATAGTGGATCAATAACAGATTCCAGAAATGTAAATCCCAATCCGCCGGGTTATGAATCGGTGAGTTATATTAACGGCTACAATTCCGAAAATCCATTAGGAGATAAAGCTACTATTGATCCGCAAACAGGAATTATTAGCGGTATTGCTCCGGAAATAGGGAGATATGTAGTATGCGTTGCCGTTAGGTCTTATAGAAACGGAGTGTATGTAAGTGAGCACAGGAAAGATTTTATTGTAAATGTTACGGATTGCGATTTTGCCGGTGTGGAGTTGGATCCAAAGCCAGTAAGCTGCGATGGATTTTCAGTGGGTTTTGACAATGATAATACTTCACAGCAGAATCAAACTTTTTATTGGGAATTTGGAGATCCCGCAAGCGGAACTTTTGATACTTCTACTCTTAAAACACCTACTCACATTTATACTGATACAGGAACTTATGTGTATAAACTGGTAATTAATCGCGGCCAGCAATGTTCCGATTCTGCAACTCAATTCAGAAAAGTATATCCTGGATTTTTCCCGGGATTTACTTTTACGGGTAGTTGTATTAATACAGCCATTCAATTTACAGATACAACTAAATCGCGATATGGAGCGGTTAGTGCATGGCGTTGGGATTTCGGTAATCCATCAGCCAATAATGATACTTCTGTTTTAAAAAATCCAACCTATGCTTATTCGGTAATGGGCAACTATCCCGTACAATTAACAGT
This sequence comes from Chitinophagaceae bacterium, assembly GCA_025933775.1. Taxonomy (GTDB): domain Bacteria; phylum Bacteroidota; class Bacteroidia; order Chitinophagales; family Chitinophagaceae; genus Ginsengibacter. Next base: position 79,994 of record JAICZH010000001.1, on the reverse strand, counting down.
GGCTAATACTAAAGGATGCATTAAAACCATTACAGATACTATTGCAATAATAGATAAACCATTATTTGATATAACCAATGATACATTGATTTGTTCGATAGATACCTTGCAACTAATGGCCACAGGAACAGGAAATATTTTATGGACGCCCAATTATAACATGAATAATCCCAACAGTTTTAATCCCGTGGTAAGTCCAAAAGTAACTACTACGTATTCGGCTACATTAACTGAAACCCCGGGATGTTTTGCAACAAAAACGGTAACAGTAAATGTAGTTGACAAAGTTACATTAAATGCCGGCAACGATTCCACCATCTGCAAAACCGATACGGTACAACTAAATCCGGTTAGTAACGGATTACATTATGTATGGACACCTGCTGCGTTGCTTAATAACAATGCTTTAAAAAATCCATTGGCTGCGCCATTGACCAATACTACATTTCATGTGGTTGCCAGCATAGGAAAATGTAATGCTTCGGATGACGTTTCTATAAGAGTAGTTCCTTACCCGGCTGCCAATGCCGGAGCCGATACTACCGTTTGTTTTCCTGCAAGTTTTCAATTGCATGCATCGGGTGGTGTGTCCTATCTTTGGTCGCCGGACGTTTTTTTAAATAATCCCAATATTGCGGATCCTGTTACAGCGCCGCTGCAATCTATACAATATGTAGTGGCTGTAACCGATGTGTTAGGATGTCCTAAGCCATCATTCGATAGTGTAATGGTATTTGTTGAAAAAATTGTTGCAGATGCCGGTCCTCGTGACACGAGTATAGTTGTAAACCAGCCATTACAATTAAATGGAACGGGCGCAGAAACTTTTGCGTGGAGTCCGCCAACGGGTTTAAACAATCCTGATATTGCTAATCCCATTGCCACATTATCGCAAAACCAGGAATATGTTTTGAAGGTGCAAAGCGCTGCAGGATGTTCGGCAACAGATACCATTAACGTTACCGTTTACAAAGTAAAGCCGGGATTATATGTACCCAATGTTTTTACTCCAAATGGTGATGGCATAAACGATGTTTTTACGCCGATACCTATTGGCATGAAGTCTTTAAAATATTTCAAAGTGTATAATCGCGGCGGTGAATTAATATTTTCAACTTCTACTCAAAACAAAGGCTGGGATGGAACTTTTAAAGGCAAGCCACTGGATGCAGATGTGTTTGTATGGATTGTGGAAGGAATAGATTACGAGAACAAAACAATATTTCAGAAAGGAAGTGTAACGTTAATAAGATAAAAATTTTTGTAGAATTATTTTTTCTTTAATCCTGAAAGATAATTTTCAAGAGCCGAAACCATGCTGGGAATTTTTGGTTGAGGAGCAATAATATCTGGACTGAAACCCGCAGCCAGAACAGCTTTACGTGTATTATCGCCGAAGGCGCCAATTAAAGTTCCGTTCTGTTTAAAGGAAGGACTATTTTCTACAAAACTTTTTACGCCGAGCGGAGTAAAAAAACAGATAATATCGTAATGATGTTTTTCAATTACATCTTTTACATCGTTCGATATGATTTGATAAAGTACCGGTATAGCATACTCGCAGTTATTGGCAATAAGCCAGTTGGTTATTTCACTATCGAATGATTGAGAACAGGGATATAAAAATTTTTCAAGCTCTTTATGTTTATTTATCACGTCAAACAGACTTTTGTTAGTTCCGTCTGCGCCATAAAATACTTTTCGTTTCCGATACAAAATAAATTTTTGAAGGTAAAGCGCAACGGCTTCTGTAATGCAAAAATATTTTGTGTTTTGAGAAATGGTTAATTTCAATTCATCGCACGTTCTGAAAAAATGATCAATGGCATTGCGGCTGGTAAATATAATAGCAGAATATGCCGCTATTTCAATTTTTTGTTTACGAAATTCTTTTGAAGAAATGGGCGCAACGCTTATGAATGGCTCAAACCGGAGGTTTAAGTGATATTTTTTTGCCATTTCAAAGTATGGAGATTTTTCTCCTTCCGGCCTCGCTTGGGTTATAAGAATGTTTTCGATTTGTTTCAAAGTTTTGATCTCTTGTAAATCCGTTTTCATATCAATAGTAATCGAGCAAATACTGTACAAAGCTACATTTTTTTGTTTGAATAAAATCACAATCTTAATTATAGAATCTTGAAAATTGGGTATTTATATAACATAATTTACCAGCAATTTATAAATGATAAGCAGTGGTAAAATTTCAACAGCAGTTACATAAATAATAAAATGCAATGGTTTCAGTGGAAACTTATGTTCCAAAACAGAATAGGTTTTTAAATACCGGGATAAAAAAAATAAACCAATCATAAGCAAAGAAAAAATGATAATATAATTTGCCCACCCGGCCATTGAAAATGCAAGAAGAATTAAAAACGGAACCAGTACAATTCCGGTAATTTTATTTACAAGAAATATTATAAAAATATAATTATCGGCTGCCTCTTTCATTCCACTCATCCATCCCATAAACTTAAGTATGCAATATTTTATAAAATAAAGCATTCCAATACCAGCCATGCAAAATGGCAGCAACAATTGGCTGCTAATAAGCCGGGGCGCATGATAATGTTTTAAAAGCAACCACACATAAAACCCGGCGCTGACGGCAAAAAAAATGTTGAGAATAAATGATGGAAGCGTCGCCTGCAACAATTGATCGGTAAGCTGCGATTGCCTGATGGATGTATTAAAAAAAACCCTGAAAAGATTATTAAAATAATTGTTGTAAAAAGTTTTAAAAATTCCTAAAATAAAAACAACCGCGCACAATGCGTAAAAAATAAATTCTTTTCCGCTCATTTGTTTTTTCTCAGTAACAAAATAAGCAGGTTGGCTTTTTGTATTAATAAATTTATTGGATGCAAGCAATGAATCTATTACCAAGTGATTTGATTTTGTTAAAACCTGCGCAACTTTTGTTATTGATTCACTATTGACTTTAGATGTGTCGAACTGCAAATTATTTTTTAAACTATCCCGTTTTTGCTTTTTGCTAATTGTCTTTTGTCTATTGCTTATCGCAAAGCTATCAGTTTGCTTTTTGTCAATTGCCTTTTGCCCATTGCTTATTGCCTTTTGCCCATTGCTTATTGATAAACTATCTGCCTGCTGTTGCGAATAACTATTTGTACTAAAAAAAAATAATAAAATTATAAATGCAGAGATTAGCTTCATCTTCATTTTTAAAATTCAAAAATAATTGATATAACCAAAATGTATTTTAGAAGCATTGCGAATATCAAATTTAATGTCGTTTCTTTTTCCGATTGCATAACTCAGGTTTAATAAACCGAATTTAGTTTCAAACTCCATTCCTATTCCAACGCTGATAAAATTATTAGCATATTTAGTTTCATTAAAATTTGTTTTGGTAAAACCAACATCGCTGAAACCAAAAAAGTTTGAATTAAGCCCAACCAGATAACGATATTCAGCCGTAAAAACTGCGTATTCATTTGCATAAATACTTTCTTCATCAAAGCCGCGAAGCAATTGGTATCCGCCAATTTGAAACAATTCGTTACGGAATATTTGCGGGCTTTGATACCATCCTAAATGTACAGCAGTTTTTAAAGTACTGCTTTTACCCAAGGGCGTGTAATGCGCTGCTGCAGCCACTAATCGCAAGCGATACGACTTTAATTTTACCGAATCGTACAGCGAATTAAAATCAAATGAAGGATCAGAAGCATCTTTCAGATTTATAATATTATTGTTTTTTGTAACTTTTTTAATGCCTGCAGTAGCGGTTATTTCAACCTCATTACCTTTTCTCGGATTGAGCCTGTAATTGGTATTAATAAAATTATAATTAATTCCAAAATTTCCGGAACCTACATCAATATTAGGCGGCAATTTTTTTGTAATTAAAATTGAATTGGTATCAATACCACCAGAAAGTAAATAGCTTCTTTCATTTTCATAAAAAATTTTTGCCGATTGATTTGCCGATAAAATATATTCAATACCGATAATTCCATTGAGTTGCAAATACGACGAATCTTTTTTAAGTAAATCAAAAGAAAAGTCAATTCCGAATAATGAATTAAAAATATACGGTTCATTAAATCCTAAATCCAATCGCGGCGATTGTGGCTGAAGTTGCTGCCAGTTCACTAAAATATTTTCTCCATGCCCTAAAGAATTTTTTAAATTGAGATGCACATCGCCGGTGAGTTGCGATCTGCCCGTTGTTGTGTTTGCAGGCAGAAAACCGATCAACACATTTATTTCGCTGCTGCGTTTGGGTTGCAGGTACAAATTAAGCACAGAGCCGCTTCCGAGCATCGTTACATCCCACGGCTGTATTTCCTGCAGGTAAGGCAATTGCTTAAGCCGGGGGCTTACTTTCTGTAATTTTTCATTATTATAAATACTTTCGTTGTTAATATCAAGATAATGCTGAAGAAATAAATTTTTAATTTTTGCTTTTCCGAAAACACGGATGCTGTCAATATAATATAATGGGCCTTTGTTCACTTTAAGATCGCCCTTAATTTTATCGCCGGTTATTTCTATATTATTCATAGAAACGGTTGCAAAGGGATAACCATTATTTTCATAATAGTTTGTAATTCTTTCTTCCTGCTGTTGCAAGCGTGATACATTAATCGTTTTACTTTTAAATTGTTTTTCGCTCCAGCCCGTTGCTTCCAGTAATTTTTCATCAACACTATCCGTGTTTATATGCGCCCATTTATATTGCTCTCCTAAATATAAATTTACATTTGCGTGAGTTGAATCATACATACTTGAATCAACAGAAGCTGCCGGAAAGCCTTTGTTCATCAATATTTCAGGTAATGTACTTACATATTCAATTGCTAATTCTTTTGCAGAAAAAGTTGTCTTAAGCCCGAGTTGTTGTAATGGATACGAAGTATCTTTACCGGATAAAATATAATGCACCGAATAATTTTTCTGGGCATAAATATTTGTATTAAATAAAAATAAAAGCATGGAAATGCAAAACAAAATTTGCCTGAAATATTTTATTGCTGATGCTTTCATATTAATCTTTCAAATCTAAAATGAAATATTTAAAAACGCCTGAATAGTATAGCAGACACGTAAAACAAATCAAAAAATTTTGGCAGGTATTTATATTCATATTCCTTTTTGCAGGCAGGCATGTTATTATTGCAATTTTCATTTTTCTACTTCTTTAAATGTAAAAGATGAAATGATTTCCGCTTTATTGAAAGAGATTCATCTTTCCAATTCCTTTTTATTAAACGATAAAAGTGAAAAAGAAATTATTGAAACCATTTATTTTGGCGGAGGTACGCCAAGCCTGCTCGATGCAAATGATATAAAAAAAGTGATACATACCGTAAAAAAAAATTATGTGATAAGTGATAATGCTGAAATTACTTTGGAAGCTAACCCCGATGATATTAATACAAAAAAATTATCAGCATGGAAAAAAGCTGGCATTAACCGGCTCAGCATCGGCATTCAATCATTTAAAGAAGCCGATTTACAATGGATGAACAGGACGCATAATTCAAGCTGGGCAAAGGAATGCATTTCGTTGGCAAAAGAAACCGGGTTTAATAATTTTTCTGTTGATCTTATTTATGGAACTCCTGATCTTACTGACGATGAATGGAAAAAAAATGTTTTTTATGCTATAGAAAATAACATTCCGCACATTGCTTGTTATGCCTTAACGGTAGAGCCAAAAACTGCATTGCAAAAAATGATTGCATTAAATAAGAAAAAAAATATTGATAATGATCAGCAAGCAAGGCAATTTTTATTGCTCATGCAATGGATGAAAGATGCCGGGTATGAGCATTATGAAATTTCTAACTTTGCAAAACCAGGCTATCGCAGCAGGCACAACAGCAGCTATTGGCAAAGAAAAAAATATATTGGAATTGGCCCCTCTGCTCATTCGTACAATAGTAAATGCAGGCGATGGAATGTGGCTAACAACGAACTGTATCTTCAATCCATAAAAAATAATATTATTCCTTTTGAAGAAGAAATTCTTACAGATGCTGAAAAATTAAACGAATATATTATGACTTCTTTGCGAACGATAGAAGGGCTTGATCTAAAAATTATAGAAGAAAATTTTTCATTAAGCGAAAGAAAAAGAATAGAAAATGCAATCCAAAAATATTTCAGTGAAAAGAAAATTATCTTTAATAATGAAAAAATTATTTTGACTGATGAAGGAAAACTATTTGCCGATGGAATATCGGCAGAATTATTTTTAGTAAAGGGATAAAATAGAAGTTTTTAATTTTTTTAAACAATTAAAAGTTTCAAAAGCGCGCCGCTCGTAGGTTTGGGGAGGCCTTATACCACCACATTAATCATTTTATTTTTTACAAAAATTATTTTCTTTGGTTGTTTGCCTTCGATCCATTTTTGAACGATGTCGTTATTTAAAGCGATTTTTTCAACTTCCTCTTGTGAAGCATCTAAGGAAATATTAATTGTTGTTCGCATTTTACCATTAATGGAAACGGGATATTCTTTTTCGGACTCAATTAAATATTTTGTTTCAAGCTTTGGATACGCAGCATCAAGAATGGTTGTAGTGTTTCCTAATGCATGATACAATTCTTCTGCGATATGCGGCGCATAAGGCGCTAATAAAATAAGTAATGGCTCAAGAATTTCTTTCTTGTGGCATTTTAAATCAGTTAATTCATTTACACAAACCATAAAAGCGCTGACTGCTGTGTTGTAAGAAAAACGTTCTGTATCTTCTTCTATTTTTTTTATGGCTTTGTGTAAGACTTTCAATTCTGCATCATTCGCTTTTTCTTTTTTCCAAATTGGTCCTTTTATATCATCATAAAATAAACGCCATAATTTTTTTAAGAAACGATGAACCCCTTCAATACCTTTGGTGTCCCATGGTTTGCTTGCTTCTACCGGACCAAGAAACATTTCATACATGCGGAAAGTGTCGGCTCCGTATTTGTCAATTAAATCATTTGGATTAACAGTGTTGTATTTTGATTTGGACATTTTTTCGACTTCGGTGCCGCAGATGTATTTATCATCCTCTAATATGAATTCAGCATTTTTGTACTCTGGTTTCCAGCTCCTAAAAGCATCAATATCTAGTTCAACACCATCAACAATATTTACATCAACATGCAATTGTTGAATCTGAAACTGGACAACATTCAGATTAATTCCAGGTTCAATATCATATTTCCTAAAAATTTTATTTAGCTGTTCAAAGGCTGTATCCGATAAATTGTAATTATGATTTTCCAAACCTATTGCTGCACTTTTAGATAAAAAAATGGTTGGTAATTGATTTTTATTTTGCATATCAATCTTAATAAGAACCATTATTAATCTATAAACAAACCTTGAACTCCCTTGTATCATTCCCTGATTCACCAATTTCTTAAATGGTTCATCAAAACTTATATAACCCAAATCATACAAAACTTTTGTCCACATACGGCTGTACAATAAATGCCCAACTGCATGCTCTGTTCCTCCAACATAAACATCCACCTGATTCCAGTAATCAGTAATTTTTTTATCAGCAAATTTTGTATCATTATGCGGATCCATGTAGCGCAAAAAGTACCACGAAGAACCAGCATAACCGGGCATGGTATTGGTTTCGCGTTTATAGCCATCGCCCACATTCACCCAATCAGTAATATTTGCCAAAGGTCCTTCGCCTTCGGGGCCGGGCTTATAATTTTCAACATACGGTAACTCAACAGGCAATTCATTTTCATTTAGCGTATATGCGACACCGTTATGATACACAATCGGAAAAGGTTCGCCCCAATAACGCTGACGGCTAAAGCCTGCATCACGCATTTTATAATTTATTTTTCTACGGCCAATACCTTCTTCTTCAATTTTTTTCAAAACAATATCAATGGCATCCTTCATTTTAATTCCATTTAAAAAGACGGAATTAGCAAGCGTTGCTTCTTTGGTTGCGTTGGCTTCATCACCATTAAAATGTTCGCCAATAATATTTGTGATAGGAATATTAAAATGTTTCGCAAAATCATAATCACGCTGATCGCCACAGGGAACGGCCATGATGGCGCCGGTTCCATATCCGGCTAATACATATTCCGCAATCCATACGGGAATTTTTCTTCCATCAAAAGGATTGATGGCATAAGCGCCGGTAAAGCATCCGGTAATTTGTTTTACTTCTGCCATGCGTTCTCTGTCGCTACGGCTTTTTACATAAGTAAGATATTCGTTTATACTTTGGCGTTGTTCATCTGTTGTAATTTCATTTACCAATTCATGCTCCGGAGCCAACACCATAAAATCAACACCGAAAATGGTGTCGGGGCGGGTTGTATAAACTTTAATTGTCCATTGTGAATTGTCAATTGCAAATTCAATCTCCGCTCCTTCACTTTTACCAATCCAGTTGCGTTGCATTTCCTTCATAGCATCAGTAAAGTCAATTGTTCCCAGCCCTTGCAACAATCTTTCGGCATAAGCTGTTATACGCAAATACCATTGCCGCATTTTCTTTTTTACAACAGGATGGCCGCCTCTTTCACTCACGCCATTTATCACTTCATCATTTGCCAAAACAGTTCCTAAAGCTTCACACCAGTTTACTTCTCCATACGCAGAGTAAGCAAGCCGGTAATCCATTAGGATTTCCATTCTTTCTTCTTCTGAAAAATGATTCCATTCTTCAGCAGTGAAATTTTTCGTGTATGCATCACCGTTAGTTTCTGTATTTCCATGTTGTTCAAAAATTTTTATAAGTTCTTCAATAGGTCTTGCTTTGTTTTGATTCACATCGTACCAGCTATTAAATATTTGAAGAAATATCCATTGTGTCCATTTATAATAATTTGGATCGCTCGTTCTTATTTCCCGGCTCCAGTCGAAACAAAAACCGATATTATCTAACTGCTCCCTGAAAGTTTCAATATTTTTTTCAGTAGTAACTGCAGGATGTTGCCCCGTTTCCAAAGCATATTGTTCAGCAGGCAAGCCAAAGCTGTCATAACCCATAGGATGCAGCACGTTAAAGCCTTTCAGTCTTTTATAACGAGCATAAATATCGCTCGCAATATAACCTAACGGATGGCCTACATGTAATCCAGCGCCGCTGGGATACGGAAACATATCCAGTACATAAAACTTTGGCTTATCCGATGTATTGCTTACTTTATATACACCGGATTCTTTCCATTTCTCTTGCCATTTTTTTTCTATCTCTCTGAAATTATATTCCATTTTTAAAAACGATGATCTTAATTTTTTTTATCATGCACACAAATTTTCATTCATTATTTTATTTTTTTCTAAAACAAATGTTTTAAAAGAATTTATATGCTGCGATTAATTTTTGTGAAAGAAATGTTATTCATTAAATGATTGTTATAGCTAATGCCGGATGTAAATTACATTAGCATTGTAATCTGCAAAAATACTAAACTGTTTAAAAACATTTAATTTGCAGCTGCTATTTATAAGATCATTCAATTAAATTATCAAATATCTTATGTCGCAAGTAGGTAAAGGATCTGCTAAAAGAGGAAAGCCATCTTATGTGTATGCAATCATTGGCGTTTCAATGGTGTTATTTTTATTTGGAGTAGTAGGCTGGATTTTTTTAAACATAAAAAAAACCGGCGATTATTTTAAAGAAAATATTCAACTCCATGCGTACCTGTATCGTACAGCAAATGCCAAACAAATTGATTCTGTAAAAAATTATATTGAAGGATTGCCTTATGCTGTAAACGTTGAATACATTACACGGGAAAAGGCAATTGAAAAATATAATAAAGAGAATGATACGCTTTGGAAAAAACTGGCAATAAATAATCCTTTGCCTGAAAGTATAGATTTTTATGTAAAAGCAAATTATATTGAAAAAGACAGCCTTGCCAATATTGAAAATTATTTGCTTACCAATTTTCCAACAACCGTTTCAGAATTTCAAACCCCTAAAGAAACGGTTGCGAGCGTAAGCCAGTTTGTAAAAAATACAACGCTCGTGTTACTTATTGTTGCCATCATTTTATCGTTGCTGGTAATTATTTCTATTGATAATACCATACGGCTGGCTATGTACAGCAATCGTTTTTTAATTAAAACGATGCAAATGGTGGGCGCTACAAGAGGCTTTATAGCCCGGCCTTTGGATGGGCGCGCTATTGTAAATGGTTTAATAGCATCGGGCATTGCTATTGGCCTAATGCTTGCATTTATTGAGCTTTCCGAAAAATTTATACCTTATTTGCGCGTACTTCACGATACCGAAAATATGTTGCTGATTTTTACAGGCATTATTGTTCTTGGGTTATTCATCACGCTTTTCAGCACGCATCGCTCCGTAGTAAAATATTTAAAAATGAAACTGGACGATTTGTATTAATTCAATATTATTTTTTTTATACAGTAATTTTGTAAACTTAAATTTAGAAATGGCAACACCACAACCAATCAAAAAAACAAATCGTCCTGTAAAAACTGCGCCTGTGCAGAATTCATCAGCGGGAAATGTGCTCTTTACCAAAGAGAATTATAAATGGATGCTGATAGGAATAATAATATTGGCGCTTGGATTTTTTTTAATGGCTGGCGGCAAAAGCGCCGATCCCAATGTATTTAATGATAAAGCCATTTACAGTCCCGTGCGTATAACCATTGCTCCTATATTAATTGTTGCAGGATTTATAGTTGAAATTTTTGCTATAATGAAAAACCCAAAATAATTAATTATAAAATAATACACATATTTTTAAGTTGTACCATGCGATGACTTACATTCAATCGGGTTTTTTCAATCTTCAAATTCTCATCAGATTCACTTTGTAGGTTTGCCAAATTTTTTTAACCATTATAAATGACCGTATTTCAATCCATCATCATGGGTATCGTAGAAGGCATTACAGAATTTATTCCCATTTCTTCTACCGGCCACATGATTATTGCAGAAAAATTATTAAATGTAAAAGATGATGCTTTTAATAGCGTGTTTACGGTGGCTGTGCAATTGGGCGCCATCTTATCGGTAGTAGTTTTATATTGGAGAAAATTTTTAGATTTTTCGCGCTGGCAATTTTATGTAAAACTTATAGTGGCTGTTATTCCTGCATTAATTCTGGGTTTAATATTCTCTAAGCAAATTGATACGTTACTTAAAAGTTCAATTGTAGTCGCAGTAGCTATGCTTGCAGGGGGCATAGTTCTTTTATTTGTTGACAATATTTTTAAAAGACCAGTCGTGCACAATGAAAAAGAAGTATCCTATACAAAAGGTTTTATAATAGGAATATGGCAATGCCTTGCTATGATACCGGGAGCAAGCCGCAGCGCTTCTTCCATTATTGGCGGAATGCAGCAAAAGCTTACCAGGAGCGCCGCTGCGGAATTTTCATTTTTTTTGGCAGTGCCAACCATGCTGGCAGCAACGGGATACAAAATTTTTTCTTACATGAAAGAAAACGGCAGCTTTACTTCAGAGCAAATAAAAATTCTTACCATTGGAAATATAGTTGCATTTGTTGTTGCGCTATTAGCTATTAAATTTTTTATCAATATGCTAAAAAAACATGGTTTCCGCATTTGGGGAATTTATAGAACGATTGTTGGCATCGCATTGCTCATCATGATTTATACCGGGTTTTTAAATAGATAACGGTAACGCATAAACGCTTTTCACAAAAAATGATTTCTTTTTCTTACCGATATTTTGCTAATTTGAGCAATCATTTATTTACAAATGCAAACTGCTTCCAAAAAAATTATAAACGGATGGGCGATGTACGACTGGGCCAATTCGGTGTATAGTCTCGTAATTACTTCCACTATTTTTCCGGCTTATTATGAAACTGTAACAAAAAATAATACCAATAATGAAGTAACTTTTTTGGGACGGCATTTTGTAAATACGGCTTTATATAATTATGCTTTAGGCATTGCATTTCTTATTGTAGCTATCATGTCCCCCGTGCTTTCATCCATTGCAGATTACAAAGGAAACAAAAAAAGTTTCCTTCGTTTCTTCTGTTTTTTGGGCAGTGTTTCATGCAGCTTGCTTTTCTTTTTTAAAGGAAGCGGAAACCTTTGGGTGGCTATTGTTTGCAGCATGATTGCATGTATTGGTTTTTGGAACAGCCTTGTTTTTTATAATTCTTATTTGCCGGAAATAGCAGCGCCCGAAGACAGAGACCGTGTAAGCGCCAAAGGTTTTGCAAGAGGATATGTGGGTAGTGTTATTTTACAATTAGTATGTTTTGTTTTTGTTTTTAAGCCCGATTGGTTTGGTATGCAAAACGACGCAACAATGCCTGCACGTTTTTCTTTTTTACTGGTGGGCGCCTGGTGGTTTGGCTTTGCGCAAATAACTTTAAACAGAATGCCGAAAGGCACGCCGGCAGCCTTCAGGCCGGAGAATAATATTTTTATAAATGGGTTTATTGAACTTAAAAAAGTTTTTAATCAACTGAAAACTTTATTAATACTGAAAAGATTTTTATTAGCATTTTTCTTTTACAATATGGGTGTGCAAACGATTATGCTTGTGGCAGCTTTATTTGGAAGCAAGCAATTAAAATTGCCTACTGAAAAATTAATCATTACCATTTTGATTATACAAATTGTGGCTATTGCCGGCGCTCACATGATGGCAAAGCTTTCTGAAAAGTTTGGAAATTTTCAAACTTTATTAAGCGTAGTAATCATCTGGATATTGATTTGCATCGGCGCTTATGAAATTGCCAACATCAGCGAAAGCGGCGCCAATGCAGAGATGTATTTTTATATTTTGGCTGCAGTGGTTGGCCTTGTGATGGGCGGCATACAATCGCTTAGCAGATCCAGTTATTCAAAGCTGATGCCCGTTACAAAAGATACTACATCATTCTTCAGCTTTTATGACGTTACCGAAAAAATAGGAATTGTAATTGGCATGTTTAGTTTCGGATTAATAGAAGAACTTACCGGAAGTATGAAAAATTCTGTATTAGTAGTGATGTGTTTTTTTATTGTGGGTTTTATTATTTTATATTTTGCTTTAGCGAAAGAAAAACAACTTGGATTATCCAATGATATTAATGTAGCAGAATAAAAAATAAAATTTCCGGATCAACAAAACCCTTTCCTTCACTGCTTTTTATCTTATATATCTTTGCTTAAAAATATTGTAGATGAAATTATATTCCATAAATGCAGGACATTTCAAACTGGATGGTGGCGCCATGTTTGGCGTAGTGCCAAAAAGTATCTGGGCAAAACTCAATCCACCTGATGAAAATAATATGTGTAGTTGGGCAATGCGCTGTTTGTTGATTGAAGATAATAATCATCTTATTCTTATTGATAATGGAATGGGCAATAAGCAGGGCGAAAAATTTTTTGGTTATTATTATTTGCATGGAAATGATACGCTCGAAAAATCTTTATCAAAATATGGGTTTACAAAAGATGATATTACGGATGTTTTTTTAACCCATCTTCATTTTGATCATTGCGGTGGCTCAATAGAAAAAATAAACGATAAATTAGTACCCGCTTTTAAAAACGCAACTTATTGGAGCAATGAAAAACACTGGGAATGGGCTACCCACCCTAATGAAAGGGAGAAGGCAAGTTTTTTAAAAGAAAATATTTTACCCATAAAAGAAAGCGGCCAATTAAAATTTATTGAAACAAAACAAGGAATTGAATTTATACAAAATATACAAGTGCGTTTTGTAAGCGGCCATACCGAATCCATGATGCTGCCACAAATAAAATATAAAAATAAAACCATTGTTTATATGGCAGATTTGTTGCCTTCTGTAGCGCACATTCCCGTTCCTTACATAATGGCTTATGATACAAGGCCTTTGGAAACACTTGCAGAAAAAAAAGAATTTCTGAGAGAAGCGCAACAAAACGATTACATATTATTTTTTGAACATGACCCGCTGATTGAATGCTGCAACCTGCAACTAACGGACAGGGGTATACGCAGTAATGAAACTTTTTTGCTGAAAGATATTTTATAGTCTTGTTTAAATAAATTATTCTGATGTTATACCTGATCCGAATTATTTTTAATCGCCAACTTCTTTCAACATTTCTTTTACCGCAGCTTCTATCTGTTGGTCTTCTCCTTTTAAAATTTTATTATAATCATTCTGCACTTTAATATCAGGTTCCAGCTGCATATTTTCAAGTGGCTTTCCTTCTTTGACGCCTATAAAAGCTATCATCGGAATTCCAAAAATCATGGTAGGATCAATTTGTCTTTCCCACCAAACTGAAGTGCCCGTGCCGGGTACAGGCATTCCAATTAACTTTCCTATTCCTTTTGCACGATATGCATAAGGAAAAATATGGGCATCGCTGTAATTAGCTTCATTCATTACCACACAACTTGGTTTATACCATTTCCCCTCGGGATCGCCACCACCAATTGGTTTTAACCCGTAAGGCTCATTACGTGTATATTGTTTACCATCCAAAAAATTTGATAACTCTTCATGAAGATTTCCGCCTCCATTAAAGCGGGTATCAACAATCAATGCTTTTTTAGTAAGATTTTTCCCCAACACTTCGTCGAACACACTTCTGTAACTGTTATCATTCATAGCCTGTACATGCACATATCCTACTTTACCATTGCTTAATTTATCAACCATTGCTTCCATTTTTTTAGTCCACCTTCTATACATTAAACTTCCTTCATCAGAAGGTTTGATGGGCTTAACCACTTCATCAAATGTATTTTTTGTTGATGGATCATAAACAGTAAGCAAAACATTCACGCTATTTTTCCTGTTTAAAAATATTGCCCAGTCCTGTGAATTATCAATTTCATTGCCATCAATTTTTTCAAGAATTTGCCCTGCTCTTATTTTGCTTTTTGCCTTATCAAGTGGCCCGCCGGAAATTACTTCATCTATCTTTAATCCTTTGCCACCTTGCATTTCATCGTATAATAAACCAAGTGAAGCTGTTTCATCCCCATTTTCAACATTGGGTATATAACGACCACCCGTATGCGAAACATTTAGTTCACCCAGCATTTCACTCAGCAATTCGCGGAAGTCGTAATTATCAGCAATAAAGGGCAAAAATTTTGCATAAGTTTTTTTATACATTTCCCAATCCACTCCATGCATATCGGGATATATTAATTTTTTCTTTACCTGCCTCCATGCATGGTTAAAAATATATTCTCTTTCCGCTGCATGGTCCACAACCATTTCACTGTTTATACTTATCGGAGTTATTTTTCCATCAGCAGTGCTTACCTGTGATATTTTCCCGTTTGATAAAACATAAAGCATTTTACCATCTTTACTCATTTCAAGCGATGCTCTGTTGTCGCCAAGTTTTGCTAATAGTTTCTGTTCATGCGTGCGTGTATCTATTTGCCAAAGATCAAATCCTTTCTCAAACCTGGCTGTAAAATAAAGCTGATCTCCTTTTGGTGAAATACGATAGCTGCTAAGATTTACAGAACTTGTGGTTAACCGCACTCTTCGTATATCGAGGTCCGTTAGATCCATTTTGAATGGTTCTTTTATTTTTTTAGCAAGCGCCGTATCATTTTTTTCTTTTTCTTTTTTTCCGCTCGAATCTTCTTTTTCTTTTAAGAGAGAATATTCTTCTTTGCTTAGCTGAAACTGATCATACGTTTCTTTATCAAAGAACATGGCATAAATATCAACCTCTCTTGCGCCTTGCATGGCCAGAGGCCTTTTCCCATTTCTGTCTGTAACCCAAAGCAGCGCTTTACCATTAAGCGCCCATTGCATGCCTTCGGTTGCAAAACCGGATTGGGTTACATCTGTTCCGTTATCATTTTTTGTTACATTATAAAGCATTATTTCGTTTGCGTCATAATAACCTTTCGAACTGTTGGCAGCAATCCATTTACTGTCCGGGCTCCATTTGTAATTTTGATCACCGTCTTCATAAGAAAAATTTTGTCCTTCGGGAATTATGGTGCGTGATGTTTTTTTATCGAGATTAAAAACTTTCAAAATATTTCTTTCTTCGAGATAAGCGATTTCTTTTCCATCAGGAGAAACTTCGGGCTGAAATTCATCTTTATCAGTTGCAATCACCGGTTCAGTTTTTAAAACAGTTGAAGTAAAAAAATAAGGCTCTTCTTTTCTTGCAATAGATGTTTTCATTATGTCCCATCCTTTGTCTTCATGCTCGGCTGCATAATAAAGACTTCTTCCGTCTGGAGAAAATGTTACCGTTCTTTCCTGGAAAGGCGTGTTGGTAATACGCTTGGTAATTCCGCCATCAACAGAGGTTACAAATATTTCACCGCGAAATACAAAAGCAATTTCTTTTCCATTGGGCGATAGCTCAAACTCAGTGGCGCCTCCATTTACAGGCATTACTGTTTGTGTATTGTCTTTATTTTCTGAATTAATAATAACATTTAATTTTTCAGGTGAACCGCCGGGTTTCATGGTGTAAATTTCGCCATCATAAGTAAAGCAAAGCGTGTTATCATTTGCCCGACTTAAAAAACGAACCGGGTTATTTTTAAAATGGGTTAACTGCGTTTCATCATCACCGCCTGCCTGTCCGGTAGGCAGGTTAGTTTCGGCTTCATACACATTTAATGAGCCGCTTTTTTCATTTAAATAAAAATATTTTTGATCATCGGAAGAAAAGATGGGTTCACGATCTTCGCCATTAAAAGAACTAAGTTTTTTATAAGAATCATTTTTTATATTGTACAACCAGATGTCGCGGGTGATTGATGAAGTATGATGTTTGCGCCAGGGGTCTTCAAAGCCTTTATTATCCTGAAAAATAATTTCACTTCCTTTTGAATTGTAATGTGCATTTTCCATTCCGGCGCTGTTGACCATAATGCTGCGGCCTCCATTCACGGACGCTTCATACAATTTTTTGAAAACAGATAACACAGGAAACCGAGCTGAAGATGCAATATCATTTCTATTGGTTCCGAAAATAACTTTACTATCATCAGGAGAAAAATCATACGGATAATCTTGTGCAGAATTATAAGTAAGTCTTGTCGGTTCTCCGCCATTTGCATCAATTACAAATACATCAAAATTTCCAAAGCGATCGCTTGCAAAAGCAATTTTTTTTCCATCATGGCTCCATACCGGCATAAAATCATGCGCCTCGTGCAATGTAAGCGGATAGGCAGTTCCGCCTGAAGCACTTACTTTATATAAATCTCCTTTAAAACTAAAAACAATACTTTTTCCATCAGGGGAAATGGCAGGATAGCGTAACCATAACGGTGTTTTTTGAGCAATAGTTTGAAATGAAATAATAAGAAAAATGAAAAGTATTTTATATGGTTTCATAAAGCAATTAATTTATAAAAAATAATGAACTTGCAATTTATCAAATAAAACAAAATTTAATCTTGAATAAAAATATTTTACATGAATGGTTGAAAAGAAATAAAAACATCTTTCATCCGGTTGTATCATTTAATCCTGAACATGAAAAAATAATTCATGTTGATTCATCGCAAAATAACAAAGCGCTGAACAATATTGATTTTACAAATACCATTCTTTTATCTGAATATATAAATAATTTATTGAAGCAATCGGGGGCCAAATATGGCATTGGCGGTTACAATGAAAAAAGGCCGATGTATTCGCGAAGTAAACTTTTCAATAATGATATTAATACAAATTCTTCAAATGAAGAGCCGCGAAGATTACATATTGGCGTGGACATTTCCGGGAAAGAAGGAACTGAAATTTTTGCTCCGTGCGATGCAACGGTTCACAGCTTTGCATTCAATAATAATTTTGGCGATTATGGCGCTACCATTATTTTAAAGCATGTGTTTTATGAAATTTCTTTTTATACTTTGTATGGCCATTTAAGCTTTGCAGATCTGCAGCAAATTCATGAAGGTGATTTTATAAAAGCCGGACAATTATTTGCACACTTTGGTTCTGTTGAAGAAAATGGAAACTGGCCGCCACACCTGCATTTTCAAATCATTCATGATATTGAAAATTATAAAGGAGATTATCCCGGAGTTTGTAAAATAAGTGAAAGAAAAAAATATTTGGCAAATTGCCCTGACCCAAATTTGATTTTGAAAATGATGTAAATATTTATCTTATTTCAAATACTATTGTATTCTTTTTTTCGTATATAAAATATTATAGAAATCTTTCCGCACATTTTCAGATTTCTTAATTTTTAAAATCTTATATTTTCTAAAACTGTTTAAAATCCATAAAAATCCAATAACTTAACTTTGCCAAATAAAAAATACAAAATGGAAATTACACCCGGCAAATTATTGCAAAATATAAATAGCCCGGACGATTTAAAAAAACTTAGCAAGGAGCAACTGCACCAGGTGTGTAAAGAATTGCGCCAATATATTGTAGATGTTGTAAGCGTGTATGGCGGCCACTTTGGAGCCAGCCTCGGCGTAGTGGAACTTACCGTTGCATTGCATTATGTATTCAATACTCCTTACGATCAATTGGTGTGGGATGTGGGTCACCAGGCCTATGGTCATAAAATTCTTACTGGCAGAAAAGATAATTTTAAAACCAACAGAAAATATAAAGGGCTTAGCGGTTTTCCTAAAAGAGCAGAAAGCGAATATGACACTTTCGGTGTGGGCCATTCATCTACTTCTATTTCTGCTGCGCTGGGAATGGCGATGGCTTCACATTATAAAGGTGAAATTAACCGGCAGCACGTTGCCATCATCGGGGATGGCGCAATGACGGCGGGAATGGCTTTCGAAGCATTGAATCATGCCGGCATTGAAAAAAGTAATTTGCTTATTATTCTAAATGATAACTGCATGAGCATTGACCCGAATGTGGGTGCATTAAAAGAATATCTTACTGATATTACTACTTCTCATTCGTATAATAAATTTCGCGATGATTTCTGGAAAGCGTTAGGCAAACTTCCTGCGAAAACATTATCAAGAAAAATTGTTTCAAAAATTGAAGCCAGCTTAAAAGGAATTGTAAGCAACAGCAGTAATTTGTTTGAAGCCCTTAATCTACGGTACTTTGGGCCAATTGACGGACATAATATTACAAAGTTGGTTGATACTTTAAAAGACATTAAAGATATTCCTGGTCCAAAACTTTTGCATATAAAAACAATAAAAGGAAAAGGGTATGAGCTGGCAGAAAAAGATCAAACCAAATGGCATGCACCGGGATTGTTTGATAAAATAACCGGCGAAATTTATAAGAAAAAATTTGATCTTCCGCAACCGCCGAAATACCAGGATGTATTTGGATATACTATTATTGAACTGGCAGAAAAAAATAAAAAGATTATGGGCATTACTCCTGCGATGCCGAGTGGAAGTTCATTAAAGTATATGATGGAGCAAATGCCCGATCGTGCTTTTGATGTGGGCATTTGCGAGCAACACGCCGTTACACTAAGCGCAGGGCTTGCCACGCAAGGAATGAAAGTTTTCTGCAATATTTATTCTTCGTTTATGCAGCGCGGTTACGACCAGGTAGTGCACGATGTTGCGATACAAAATTTACCAGTAGTGTTTTGCTTAGATAGGGCAGGGCTTGTGGGCGAAGATGGCCCAACGCATCACGGCGCTTATGATATTGCGTACATGCGTTGCATACCCAACATGATTGTAAGCGCTCCGATGAATGAAAGTGAATTGCGCAATCTTATGTTTACATCTCAATTAGAAAAAATAAAAAATCCTTTTGTAATCCGTTACCCACGCGGCGAAGCGGTAAAGGCCGATTGGAAAACAGAAATGAAAGAAATAAAAATCGGTACCGGAAGAAAATTAAAAGATGGTGAAGAGATTGCGATTCTTTCTTATGGCCATCCGGGAAATTTTGCTGCCGCAGCCATACGAGAAGTAAAAAATGAAGGCATCAATCCGGCGCATTATGATATGCGTTTTGTAAAACCTTTGGATGAAAAAATACTTCATGAAGTTTTTAAAAATTATTCTAAAATAATTACTGTAGAAGACGGAACAGTAAAAGGCGGATTTGGTTCTGCCATTTTAGAATTTATGGCGGAACATAACTACCACGCCTATACGAAAATATTAGGAATACCTGATATTGTTATAGAACATGGAACTCCGAAAGAATTGTATAATGAAATAGGCATAGACGCAAATCATATCGCAGAAGCGATACGTGATATGGCTTCAATAGAAGTGAATAAATTAATTGAAGGAAATAATTAACCGCCTTTTATTTTCAGAAATCTTATTAAATATTAATTAAGCGTAGCATCCACAATGGTTGCAGGCAGCGTTAATGCATCATCGGGTCGTTCTTGATTATATTCAATTATAAAATTATTGATACCCGTTCCCATTGTTATTAAAAAATATTTTTGCTGAATAAGTTCAAGCATGTTTAAAAAAAGAAAAATAGCATGAATGCGATTTTCTGCTATATCAAATATTTTTTCAAAAGACAAGGCTTGTTCTTTTTGAACCAGGCTTAGCATGTATTCGCGGGTACCTTCCATGGTATAATTATACTGTACTACCGTATGCACCAGTTGATGCCTTTTTGCATGAAGCCGGCTGGCTACTCTTTCAAACGCCTTCATCAATTTGAATAAAGAAACAGCTTGTATTTCTGTGCCCTCTCCTGCTTCTTCTCCAATTTTAGAAAGTTCTTCCTGAATATTTCCCCGCTTCACCATCAACATGCGCAAGGCCTCCAGCTCGCTCATTTTTACAGCGGCCTCTTTAAACTTTTTATATTCTAAAATTTTATCTACTAACTCCCGACGCGGATCTATTTCATTTCCTTCGGCATCTATTTCTTTTCTGGGCAAAAGCATTTTTGCTTTGATGCGCATAAGCGTACTAATGAATAATATAAATTCACTGCTCAATTCTATATTTAAAGATTCGCTTTTATGAATGTAATCAAGAAATTCGTTGGTAATTTTTGTAATCGGAATATTGTAAACATCCAGTTCATCTCTTTCAATAAAAAAAAGCAACAGATCGAATGGCCCTTCAAACTGCGGTAACTTTATCTGGTAAGTTTCTGTATTCATTTTATTTTTTATTCAGGCTAATAAGATTAAGTATTTTTTCTCAAACTAATATCAGTTTTTATAAACTTGTTATAAAAATTTGTATCTCTTTATTTTAACGTTTCTCAGCGATCTTTGCGACACCTTAGCGTTGTTCGCGTTACTAAGAAAACGATAATATTATTTTTCATTTTGCAAATTAAACAAAAAAAATCCCGTTGGGGTGTTGCCAACGGGATACTTTGAAAAATGAAAAATGCTTTTTGTGCATCAATTTTTAAATTAAGATTTTCGTTTCAGTTCATCTCTTATTTCCATTAAAAGCGTATCGGTGGAAGACGGGCCTGCCGGCTCTGCTTCCACTTTTCTTTGAAATTTTGCAATAGAGCGAATCAGTAAAAAAATAACAAGCGCAATTACAATAAAATTAATTACTGCTGCTAAAAATTTTCCATAAGTAACCGCTCCCCATTTTAGTTCTGCAATATCTTTCAACCCGAGCTTGTCTAAAACAGGCGCCAGTATTGCCGGAGTGATAATGTCTGTTACTAATGAAGATACAATAGCTGTAAAGGCTGCGCCGATAATTACTGCTACGGCCAGATCCATAACATTGCCTTTCACTGCGAAGGCTTTGAAATCTTTTATGAAACTCATAGTGTTTGTTTTTAATGATGATAAAATTGATATTATTTTTTAAGGCGCGGATATTTTTATTTATATAAACACATGGATATTGATTTTTATAAATAAAAGATTTTGGAGTTCTAAATAAGTTTCAAAGTTTTTAAACCTGAGTTTTTTTATTTCTTAATAAATACGGTTTCTTTAACCTCAATCAACAGTTAAAGTAATACAATTTCTGATTAGTTTAAAAAAATTATTCGAGGTAATAAAATTCTTTTCGTAATTCCTTTGCAGTTTTGGTGCTTCCATCGTGGCTCCAGCCGGGTGGTTTAATGAGATATTTAATTTTAATAATAAGGGGCAATTTTCTTTTTAAATCTTTTCCGATATTTTGCCATTCGTGAAAAATTATTTTTGTGAGATGGTGCGGATTTTCCAATTGTTTGGTAAGCCCATATTTTACCGGGTCTTCGTCCAGTTCTGCCTGAAAAGTTTTAAAAAGCCTGTCCCATATTATCAATACCATTCCCATATTTCTGTCGAGGTATCGAATGTTGCTTGCATGATGAACCCTGTGATGGGAAGGACTCACAAAAACAGCATCAAACCATCGGGGCATTTTATGAATGTATTGTGTGTGCACCAGTATTCCATAAATCTGAGTGAGCGAATACATGAACACAATATCAATGGGCTTAAACCCCAGCAATACAAGCGGTAAAAAATAAATGAATCTGTATAACGGTTGCAATACCGAAGAACGAAAGCCTGTTGTTAAATTAAATTCTTCTGACGAATGATGCGTAACATGCACTGCCCAAAAGATTCTACAAAAATGGTCCACCCGATGCTCAATATAAAAAGCAAAATCTTCTAAAATAAAAAGCAAAGGCCAATACAGCCATGGATTAAAAGAAAAATCTATAACATGAAAATGATAAATGGAAACCAATATAAAAAGATACACGGTTCTGAACAAAAGATCAATACCGCCATTGATGGCACATAAATAAATATTTACAAAAGTATCTTTAAGGGTATAATATTTTTTTACATGAAGATGGCTTAATATCATCTCCACTCCTATTACAACAATATATAGCGGAGTAGTTATTAATATGAGTAATTGCTCTTTCAAAAAAAGTTTCAAAAAAATTTATACAGCCATAATTTCTTTTTCTTTTGCTTCAAGATGTTTATCTACCAAAGAAATATAGTTGTTGGTAATTTCCTGCATATCATTTTCTCCATCCTTTGCCGCATCTTCGCTCAGTCCATCTTTTTGCAATTTTTTAATTTGTTCAATTGCTTCGCGGCGTATATTTCTTACGGCAACTTTTGCATGTTCACCTTCCGTATTACTTCGTTTTACTAATTCTTTTCTTCTTTCTTCGGTAAGTGGTGGAAGAAACAAACGAATAATGTTGCCATCATTTTGTGGATTAATTCCTATGTTGGCGGCAATGATGGATCGCTCAATTGGCTGCAACATATTTTTTTCCCATGGCTGTATAGTGAGCGTGCGTGCATCCATAATGCTTACATTGCCCACCTGGCCAATGGGAGTGGGGTTTCCGTAATAATCAACTACTATTCCATCAAGCATGTTGGGGCTTGCTTTCCCTGCTCTTATTCTGGTAAGTTCCGCTTCAAAAAAGTCAATTGCTTTTTTCATAGAAGCTTTGCCGTAATTTAATATCTCCGATAAATCATCTGCCATTTTAAATCAAGTTTATAAAAATGTATCTCATCTAAAAAAAATATAATTTTTTTAAAAGAGACCAAAATTAATAAAATCGTTTTGATAAAAAAGTTAATACCACTCAATTCTGTTCCACCGGATCACCCGTGAGCGTAAGTATTTTGTGAGAAGATGTAAGAATGGATTCTTTATTATTAAAGCCAGGCAGGATAATAGGTTTGTTTTTCGGTTTGGTTTTCGGCCGGCTATAATATACCACGCTTACTATACACAGCGATACTCCCGAAAGTGCAACTATTACCATAGTAGTACCTGTAGAACGAAGCAGGTATGCAAAAACTATAAATGCAATATTGCAGCATACACAAGTGAAGGTGATCTTGCTATGGCTGTAACCAAGTTCTAATAAAAAATGATGAATATGATTTCTATCCGGACTGAAAGGAGACCGGCGGCTTATAATGCGAATAGTTACTACCCGCAAGGTATCAAAAAGCGGAACAATTAAAATTGCAAAACCAATTGCAGGCGCAGATTGCAAAGGAACTCCATAAGATGGATCTGCTGCCAGGGCTATAAATTTTATAACAAAAACGGCATTTAAAATTCCAATGATAAGCGATCCTGTATCGCCCATAAAAATTTTGGCAGGTGAAAAATTATAAATAAGAAATGCAACTAAACTGCCAGCCAGTGAAAAAGCCATCACCGCATACATCCATTGAGAAGTAGCAATAAAATAAGCGCCAAAAAGTGTAGAAGTTAATAATCCTAAAGAACCTGCCAGCCCATCTACTCCGTCAATAAGATTGAATGAATTGGTAATTACAACAATTGTAAATAGGGTAAGCAAAATACTTGCAGTGTGAGGAATGGCATGCATTCCTAAAAAGCCATGCATATTATTTATTTGAATACCTCCAAACTTAATGAGAATGGCTGCGGCGACCAGTTGGCCAATAAACTTTTTTGTAGCGGAAAGAACTAAAATATCATCTTTTATTCCCATAAAAAATATAATCATTATGGCTGCAATAAAATAATGAAAAACCGGCGGAATGGAAGAAGGAACACCTAATAATGATGCCACTATAAAACCAGCGAAAATTCCCAAGCCGCCAAGAGTGGGCGTTACCGCTTTATGCACTTTTCTTTCATCAGGTTCGTCGAAAAGCTTTTTACTTTTGGCCACTTCAATTATTACCGGGATTGAAAAAAAGGTTATTAAAAATGCTAATCCCCCGCTTAGTAAAATATTGTCCATGCCTCAATTTTAAAATAAGCAATCCGGTTACAAAAATATAATTTAGTTTCAAGTAAAACTATATTCTATTAAAATTATCCACTTGTTTTTTGTAAGTAAAAAAGAAATTTTATTCTTTCATTTTTTGTGGAACGAGATTATAACGCTTTAGCAGCTCATTTATTTCATACAGAAACCGCTAACCTATTAATTTTATTCAGTTATTTTTTCATCAACTGCACTTGCAACTATATTATTGCTCAGCTTATTTATAGGGTTACGCCGATTATCTTCATATCGTTTTTGGTTATTTAAAATTTCAATAGCGGTAAATATTGCAGCGCTAAATGAAGAAGGGTCGGCTTTATTTTTGCCGGCAATGTCGAAAGCAGTTCCATGATCGGGACTGGTGCGCACGGCAGGTAATCCTGCCGTAAAATTTACTCCATCGCCCAATGCCAATGATTTAAATGGAATTAACCCCTGGTCGTGATACATGGCTAAAACAGCATCAAATTTATTGTACTGGCCTCTTGCAAAAAAAGCATCTGCGCTAAAAGGCCCCATTGCTAATATATTTTTTTGCCTGGCTTCCTTAATGGCGGGTTTAATAATTTCTTCTTCTTCATTGCCTATTAATCCTTCATCGCCTGCATGTGGGTTTAAAGCAAGCACTGCAATTTTAGGTTTATCAATATTAAAATCTTTTTTTAATGAAGCATATAATATAGAAAGCTTGCTGATAATATTTTCTTTTGTAATATGGTTCACAATTTCTTTTACAGGCAAGTGTTCAGTAACCAATCCTACTCTTAAATTTTCTGCAGTAAGCAGCATCAATACATCTTTTACTTCAAAAAAATTTTTGAGAAAAGGAGTATGGCCCGTGTATGAAAAATTTGAGCTTTGTACATTTTTTTTATGAAGGGGTGCAGTAACTAAAGCATTAATTTTTTTTTCTTTTAAAGCCAGGGTTGCTGCCAACAAACTTTTCACAGCATACTGGCCGCCGGTTTCATTTAATGTGGCAGGGTTAATGGCCACTTCTTCTTCCCAGCAATTGAAAATATTTGCCTGGCGCGGGTTTAATTTGCTAAGGTCTTTAATGCTGGTAAAACTAAAATTAATATCGCCAATAATTTTTCTATAAAAATTGATAACCTTGTTGCTTGCAAAAATTACGGGGGTGCAAAAATCGAGGATACGATTATCGGACAGTGTTTTTAATATCAGTTCAATTCCAATTCCATTAAGATCGCCGCAGGTAAATCCTATTATTGGTTTATTTTCTGTTGAACTATTACTCAAACTAAAACAATTAAATTGATCGGATGCAAGTTAGTCAATTAAAATTTTCTTTACAACAGGTAATAAACAGAATGAAATTTATTGGAAAAATAATTTATCATTCTTATTCTATGTTCAATATTTTTTATTTGTTTCATAAAAAAATATTTACTGTAAAGTTTTATTTTATTCATTATTCTTTACATAATTTTCTACCGGAATGCGGTTGAAAATGCTGCGCGCTAAAGTCATTTCATCTGCATATTCCAACTCGCCGCCAAAAGCAATTCCGCGAGCTATCGTAGTAATTTTTATGGGTTGCAGTTTTAATTTTTTACTTATATAAAAAATAGTGGTATCGCCTTGTATGTTGGGGCTTAAAGCAAAAATAAGCTCTTCAGTTTTTTCTTCCGTTACTCTTTTTATAAGCGAATCAATTTGCAATTGATCCGGGCCTACTCCATCAAGCGGTGAAATAATTCCACCTAAAACATGATACAGCCCGTTATATTGTTGCGTGCTTTCTATTGCAATTACATCACGAATGTTTTCTACCACGCAAATGATATGTTGCTGACGCAATCTATCATTGCAAATGTTGCATAATGATTTATCAGAAATATTATAGCAGCGATTGCAAAAAATAATTTCTTCACGCATTTTTAAAATCGCATCGCTGAAATTTTTTACATCGCTTATATCTTTTTTCATTAAATGAAGCACCAGCCGTAGCGCGGTTTTTTTTCCTATGCCCGGCAGTTTTGCAAATTCATTCACGGCATTTTCTAAAAGTGCTGAAGAAAAGATCATTGAATAAAATTATGAATTTTGATTTTATGAATTAGCCAATTACAAAATTATATCTCTTTCATTATCCCAATCTACGCGGATGTTTAATTTTTGCTTAATAGCAAAAACTTTTTCTGGCTGAAGTTTTAAATGATAATTTCCGGGGTCCCAAATTCCGTTTTTATTAGTATCGTCCAGAATTCTTAATTCATAGTCTCCGGGATTAAAAAGTTTCGCGTTCCATGTGGGTGAAGTTAATGGGAAAGCATTTACCACTTCATGATTTGATACAAATTCCAAAACAGGATTTTTAAATTTTTCTAAGTTTTTAAAATTAATAGTAATGCTTCCATAATCGCTTTCTTTTTTTGTTTTAAAATGAATTGTATCATTTTTGGATAACCCCGCGCCAAGTGTATCGGTTGCAAAATCTTTTTCGATCAGCAACCTGTAATCAGCATTATCAACCCATGTATTTTGAATAGTTATTTTTTCTTTGGTACTGTCAATGCTTACCGTTGCTGATTTATAAGGATTCAAAAGCGTATCGGTTAATTGAATTTTCAGGCTATCAAAATTTTTTAGCTTGTGATTAAATTCTATTGTTAGCGGCGTTAATAAATCCTGTCGCCCATTTTCAATAGAAGTTTTATATTTTAATTTTTTATCGGAAGAAGATGTGGTTGAAGAACTTTTTGGTTTAGGTTTTTCTTCTGCATACGCAAATAATTTTACGGATGGTGTGTTGTTATTTACATGAATTGCGCTATCGGCAAATGCAAATAATTCATCGGCATTATTATATATTTTTTGGCCGCTTTCATCTTTTAAAGCAAACACATTATAGATGCCGGGAGCAAGATTATGAAAAGTAAAATTACCGGCGCTATCCAGCCGGGTTGTGTATTGCGGCTTATGTTTCATTACTGCAGAATCATCAAGGTCTTTGTACAAAAAAACTAATAAAGTAGAATCGGGTTTGCCTGTTTCAGCCAGCAACACATTTCCTGAAAATTGAAGTGAATCAATATAAGAGCCGGTAGAAAAAATGTATGAAAAATTTTTTACAACATTTCCTTCATTGATATCTGCTATGGCATTTCCAAAGTCGAAACGATAGGTGGTATTGGGTTGCAGGGTATCGCGTATTTTAATGGTAACGATTTTTAATTTAGAATCTACATTGGGCGTAATTTTCGGAGTAGGATTTACTAACAAATTATCTTGTAATTTCTGCAATTGCACATATTCATCATAAGTAAGCGTAATGCGATTGCCTTTAAAATGAATGGTTCCATTTGGCGGATTGGCATTTAAGAGCACCGGTGGGATAGAATCTTTCGGGCCGCCCGTTGGGGCGCCTATTTGCGCGCAGCTATTTCCTAAAATTGAAATTGCATAAAAGGCAAAACATACAACAATAAAAAATGTACAATTTCTAAAATTCATTTTTGTAAAAGACAAACATAATTGCTTTGTGATTATAATAATTTTTCTATTCCCTAAATTAAATTTAAATCTCTGCTTCAGCATTTTCTGAAATTTCGTGCAAAGCAATTTCAAGCTTATTATCTTTTACAAAGTTGCACCAGTGGCAATCTTGTTTTCCGCAGCCGGTATAAAAATCATGCGCCTGAATTTTTTTCCAAACCATTGTTAGTTGTTCGGTAACAATCGCAATATCTTCGGGCGTTATATAAATTTTTCTTTTTTGATAATTTTTTCTTTTATCAGGTTCAATAAAATCAAATTCGGTGCTGATAACCTGCCATCCTTTGCCATCTAAATTATCAACAAGCATTTTATAAAACACGGCCTGCCGCCAGTAATCGCCACCATTAGGATTATCTTCATTTGGCGGGGTTAGTTTTTGGTTGGTATATTTACTGGTTACATTACCGGTTTTATAATCAATCACATTCACTTCTTTGCCATTAAATTCCAGCTTATCAATCTTGCCTTTTAATGGCACGCCGTTTACAATTACATTTTTTATATTTCTTTCTACCGAAACTATTTTATTCCATGTATGAATATAATTTTCATAATAATCTGCCAATACTTTTTCACCATATTCCATTCTTCTTGCAAAAGCTTCTTTAGTAAAATTTTCACGATGCCGGTTCATATACCAATTAAAATAACCAATCATAATTTCTTTTGCAGGAAATTTTTGATCATCATTTTTTTGCATGTCTTCAAAAAGTTTTTGAACAGCAAAATGAATGGCGCTTCCAAACTCAGTATTCTCCGATTTTCCGGAGGGAATCCTCAATAAATTTTTAAAATAAAATTCTAACGGGCAATTCAAATAATTATTAAGCGATGTTACATTCATTACATATTTATCGAGCAAAGAATTTATAAATTCTTCTTCGGTTTTTTCTATTTCAGGAGCCAGCTCGCTGAAGTTGAGCATTTCAAATTCCATCAATTCTTCTTCGGGCAAAGCAATGCGCTGAATGGCCAAATCCCTTGCCAGCACTATCTCTGCAATGAACATGGAATGTTCTGCTTCTTTACCATCGGGCCTTAATCTTATGTATGAAACCTGTAAATTTTTTTCGGCTCTCGTGAGCGCTACATAAAATAAACGGCGCAATTCTTCATCAGCATCACCGGTAGGCATACTCGCAAATAATGTATCGGGCAACTTATATCCATTACTTCTCTTCGGTTTCTTTTCCCACAAATAAGCATTAACGCCGGTGATGAAAACATATTCAAATTCCAATCCTTTGGAACTATGAGCCGTTAAGAGATTTACTCCTTTATCACTTCCTGAAACCTGCATGAGCGGCAAAGGAATTTTTTCGTTATACATTAATTCAAAAACACCAACAAGCCCTTGTATATCGAGCGAAGGATTTCTGGATGTTTCTTCTTTTATAAAATCAAAGAGTGCAGTGAGTATTTGCAGCAAACGAATTTTTTCATCGTTCTTCATGATATAATTTAATACACCTGCATTAGTTATAATATTTTCAAAAAGCTTTTGTAAAGTACAGTTGCTCACATCAGCAATCAACTGCTCTATTCTTTTACTGAATCCTTTCATAGCGGGATTTATTCCTGTATCAAATAAATCTTTTGCAACTGCATTGGCTTTATCGTACAATAATTTTCTTATTGAAGTGGATTGGCCGCTATGTTTTTTTTCGTTTACGGCTACCGTTAGTTTTGCAATTTCAATAGGAGGAATTGTATAAAAATCAAAATGCATTATTTCAAAAAGTAATTCATCGCCGCCGTAAGGAATATCATGCTCCGCAGCGAGGTAGCGCAAAATTTGCAATATTTTTTTTGCAAAAGGATCTTGCAAAATATCAATGCTTCGCCTGGAGTAAACTGGAATGTTTTTAAGCCTGAAATATCTTATAAGTTGTTCGCCATACACATTTTCTTTGTAGATAACGGAAATTCTTGCAGGCTCAACCCCGCTCTCAACAAGGCTTTCAATTTTGTTGACAATGTCCGCCATTTCATCTTTAGAAGTATTATATTCTACAATTACCGGCTGATGTTTTAAATGTTTTACCAATTCATTTGCCGAAATAAGATTTTTGGTAAGCCCTTCAAATTTATTAATAAGCCTTTCCTTATTTTTATCAATCAATGATTTTGAAACATCGAGTATTGGTTGAGTAGAACGATAATTATCAGTAAGCACAATCTTCAAAAGATCTTCATAACCGAAAGCAAAGTTTTCCATGTTTTCAATATTGGCTCCCTGAAAACGAAAGATGCTTTGATCGTCATCGCCAACAACAAAAATGTTTGGCGATTCCCAAAAACTAATCAGCAATTGAACGATTTGGTTTTGCGTTCCGCTCGTATCCTGGTATTCATCCACAAGTATGTATTGAAATCTTTCCTGGTAATTGGCAAGAATATTTTTATTTTCTTTAAACACATTTATCACCCAATTTATCATATCATCAAAATCATAAAGATTGCGCTCTTTCATTAATGCCTGAAAATTATTAAACTCATTCACTGCTGCGCAAAGCTTTTCCATCTTATTTATTTCCACTTCATACCCGGGATTGTAATCGCCTTTATTAAAATCTTTTCCTGATCGTTTATATTTAAAATTTTCATCGTCTTTTATTCTTTCAAGATATACGTCAATACGGCTTGTAATAAATGCCGGCGACCAGCCTTCCCGTTTCATTGCTGAAAATAAATGAGCGAGATTATTTATTTCGTAATACACATCGCCGCGATATCTTTTTAAAAGATTATTTTTTGGAAGACGATCAATAAGTATTTTATACAATTGAATTTTTTCCAGTTCGGAAATAGGGTTCAAAGAAGTTTTTTCAAAGAGAGATAAATTATCCTGAATGATGTCGTTGCAAAAAGCATGAAAAGTATAAATGTTTACTTTATACGCATCAGGCCCGATGAAGTGCAGCAATCTTTTTCTCATGGCAAGCGAGCCCGCGTCAGTATAAGTAAGGCATAAAATATTTTGCGGAAGTGTATCCGTTTCCAATAAAATTTTTCCAATGCGTGCTGCCAGAATTTGTGTTTTGCCGGTGCCGGGCCCGGCGATAACCATTACCGGACCTTCGATGGTATCAACTGCTTTTTTCTGTTCTTCGTTTAAGCGACTGTATTCTTTATTAAACTTTTCTACTTGATAATTATTGCGGGACATTTGTAAAGATACTGGCTCTGATTTAGTTTTTTATGCACAGTTTTTAAATTGTTTTTAACTTGTGTTCATCCTACTTGTTTTAATTCATTCCATCTTGAAGTATATCTCGGAGAACGAAATTCTTTTCTCATTTTCCAATCGCGGCTAAGCCCGGAGGATGCAAATTTTACTATGTCATTTCTCATGCTGAAATTAATATTGTCAAGGGTTTCCATTAAAAAACGTTTATTGTTTTCAGATAAAGGTGTAAATAAATTACTTTGAATAGACGTATCCGGAACAAGGCCGCTTAACATCACACCTGCTTTTTTATATTCGCGGCCCGGTTTAAATATTTGTTCTGCCAATTGCAGCGCAGGCGCAATAAGTTCGTTGGTAACAGATGTGGCAAAAGGCAGAATAGTATGAGTGCTTAATGTAGTGCCATGGCTAAAATTTACAGAATGGGTTTCTTCTTTCGCCACTATAAAAATACTTACCACAGAAGCAGCACATTTTTGCCTTCTTAATTTTTCTGCTGCCCTTGTGGCATAGGTGGCAATGGCCTCTTTAATATCATCCAGCTCTGTAATATTTTTGCCAAACATACGGGTGGTAGCAATCATTTTTTTTACTTTCAATTCATCTTTCATCTCAATGCACGGTATTCCTTTTAATTCTTTCACAAGCCTTACGCCCACCACTCCTCCCATATGCTTATGTATCCATTCTTCGGGCATATTGCAAAGGTCCCATGCAGTAGTAATTCCCCAGTTAATTAATTTTTCAGCATAAGCTGTTCCTACGCCCCATATTTCTTTTACGTGAGTTTTTTTTAATACGCTTCTTACATCATCTTCGGTAATAATTGTTGCTATACATTTTGTTGCTGCTTTATTTTTTTTAGCAAGATGATTGGCAATTTTTGCTAAAGTTTTTGTTGCCGCTATTCCTACCGAAACCGACACTCCCGTCCATTGCTCTACTGTTTCTCTCATTTGCAATGCGCACGCATAAAGCAAATTTTTCTCAATCATGCTTACATCTAAAAAACATTCATCTACAGAATACACCTCTACATTATTTTCGCCAATTAATATTTTTAAAGTGTCCATTACCCGCCGGCTCATATCGCCGTATAAATTGTAGTTGGATGAAAACGTAGCTACTTTATTTTTTTCAATTAAATTTTTTGCTTTAAAATACGGGCCTGCCATTTCCACGCCGAGGAGCTTTGCTTCATCACTTCGCGAAATAATACAACCATCATTATTGCTCAAAACCACTACAGGCCTATTTTTCAGGTCGGGCCTGAAAACCCGTTCGCACGAACAGTAAAAACTATTGCAATCAACAATTGCTTTAAACCCCCTAACCCCCTGAAGGGGGAATTTCAGAGCTGTCTTATCTGGTTGGCTGTCAGTAATCATAATTGAATACATTTAAAATTATTCTCTTCAGGGGATAGGGTCATGGCGTATGAATCACATAAGTTACTACTCCCCAGATAGCGAAATCTTCGCAAGTAGCGTCAATATTTATCGGCGACAATTTATTTGAATCAATAACCAGCCTGATATTATTATTTGTTTTTTCAAAACGACGGATCAACATATCTCCATTTAACATGGCAATAATTACTTTCCCATTCGTTGCTTTTATGGAGCGGTCAACGATTACTACATCGCCTTTATAAATTCCTGCTTCTTTCATGGCATCGCTGCTTACCCGCATAAAAAAAGTTGCCGGTTTGTTTCGGATGAGCTCTTCATTAAGGTCAATTCCTCTTTCCATGTAATCATCGGCTGCAGCGCCGAAGCCGGTTGCATTTGCGGAATGAATGTCAAGCTGAGTCATCGCTTTACTGCCCGTATATTTTGAAGAAAGAAATTTATCGGTACGCATAAAATAAATTTAACTAAATTATTTAGCAAATATATGCTAAAAATTTATGACAGCAGCCCAAGATCTGATTTTCCGTAAAAACTTATTTGCTAAAATATATCCCATCAATTTTGGTTTGATCAGTTATAGCTAACTCTCAATTTATGGACTTGTGAACGAACAGGAACTTTGATAATTATTATTAGTTTGAGTTTTGTATTTTATTTCCAATACGGACGGATAAATAGAGGGAAATAATGTTGTATTCGATAGTTATCATTTACTTCACATATTTGCAAAATACAAATTATAAGTAAGAAGAGATAGAAATAAATAATAATATAAAAGAAAGGGGGTTAATGAAATTTGACAAAAACTATTAACTTTAAAACAAGTTAGCTTATAATTTGCTGTAGGGGGAGGGGTCGAACCTCCACGAGGCAGTTAGCCGTAGCACAAAGTTCAGTGGTCGACCCTGGTCGTCCCGATTTTCATCGAAACGGCTCTATGCTATGTTTATCCTGTTATCCTCACCCCCGAGACAAGAGGGCATGTCTGCCAAAAATTTCATCACCCCACAATTTTTAAGAACTTATCTGCTGCAGCAAATTTATAACACAAATCTAATATTTATCACTTTATAAAAAAAATATTTTAAATAAATTATTTAAAATATAGAAAATGTTCAATAAAATTATTATTTTTATGAAAAATATTTAAATCAATAAATTTTATGGCTTCAAAGTTAAATCTTGACAAACTCGATTTGCAGATCATCCAGGAGATGCTGCAAAATGCCGAAACTCCTTATGCCGAACTGGGCAAAAAACTTTTTGTAAGCGGCGGAACGATTCATGTTCGCATAAAAAAACTTGAAGAGTTCGGCATCGTTAAAGGTAAAAAATTACGGGTAAATTTAAAACAATTGGGTTACGATATTACTGCATTCGTCGGCATCTTTCTCGAAAAAAGTTCCATGTACGATTCGGTTGCAAAAGAGCTTGAAAAAATTCCTGAAATTGTACGACTCAATTATACCACCGGGAATTATAGCATGTACATTGAAATAGTTTGCAAAGATATTAATCAACTTAGAACCGTTTTGCATGATGACCTTCAAAAAATAAAAGGAATAGAACGCACCGAAACACTTATTTCACTTGAAGAAAGTTTTAACCGCAGTGTGTTGGTAGCAAAAGATGTCAGCTAAAGCATAATTGATTTTTGATCAAAAATATATTCATAATAAAAATGAATTCAACATTCATCCTCTCACATCCAACGCATCGCGCAATCCATTTCCAAAAAGATTAAATGCAAGAACCAATATCATAATGGTTATGCCCGGAGCCAGTGCCAGCGCCGGATTATGGGTAATGATAAAATTATAATTTTCTTTTAGCATCAATCCCCAGCTCGGTGTTGGAGGTTGTACGCCAACTCCTAAAAAACTTAATCCCGCTTCAATAATAATAGCGCTTGCAAAATTAGAAGCGGCAATTACAATTACCGGCCCCATTACATTTGGTAAAATATGACGCATAATAATTCTAATATTTTTTAAGCCCAGCGCTTTTGCTGCCTGAATATATTCCATTTCGCGAATAGCGAAAACTTGTCCGCGTATGGTTCGCGCCACATTTACCCACATCGTCAAACCTACCGCAATAAATATTTGCCAGAAACCTTTTCCGAGTGCAAGCGTTATCCCAAAAACTAAAAGCAATGTGGGCATGCTCCAAATTACATTGATGAACCACATAATAATATTATCGGTTCTTCCTCCAAAAAAACCTGCAGCTGCGCCCAGAATAATTCCAATGCTTAAAGAAATTAAAACAGTAATAAAGCCCACGGCAAGGCTCACACGAACACCAACAATTAGGCGGCTTAAAATATCGCGGCCAAATGTATCGGTGCCGAGCCAGAAAGTTTTTTTTACAATAAATTTTTCAGGTAATTGATTTTTTGCAAATGATTGTCGTTCTTCAATTCCTTCATCAATATATTTTTCAACAATAATCGAATCAACATTTTCGTGATATGAATTGACAGGGATATAAATATTTTTATCTTCTTTGCCAAATAATAACTGTTCAAAAAAACCGGTTGATGCAATTTTTTTTTCTTTCTTTTTCAAAAGAAACATTTGTTTAAATCCTGGCTTTCGCGCCTGTATTTCCACAACCTGCCTGTTAGCATTCGGTGAATTATCTATACCAAGAAAGTAAGCGAAAATTCCGATAAGCACAGAAAGGCAAATAATAATTAATCCAATCATGGCGCCTTTATTTTTTTTGAGCCGCCGCCATATATTTTGAGAGAAAGAAAAAGATTGAGCCATTTACTTTTGTCTGCTTGTTTATTTCACCTTCCTGCCTTTCCATTTATAACTTCCAAATCTTCCCAACCATCCTGCAATTAAAATATAAATGATATGAAAAGGTTGCGAAGGTACAAACCACCAAAGTAGTTTTTGTTTTTTAAAAAAGATAGCAATTGGAAAAAGAAAAATTAATTCCATAAAAATTTTTATAATCAATGCGATTAAAAACAAATAAAAAATTTGGCTCACAAAAAAAGATGAAATACCTAAAATAAAAATCCATGCATTTAAAAGATACACCAGTAAAAGAGCCGCAGTTATTTTTTTATCACTGTACTTATCTGCTTTGCTTGCCCAGCGTATTCTTTGGCTTATAAATTCTTTAATATTCTGTGCCGGTTGCGTTTGTACTATTACGTTTGACGATTTTATATATTCTATTTTGTGAGGATAAATTTTTTGAATTTTATACATCAGCAGCATATCATCGCCGCTGGCAATCGTATCTATATTTTCAAAACCGTTTACTTCATAAAAAATTTTTTTTTCATAGGCCAGGTTAGCGCCATTGCACATGCTGTGAAATTTTTTATGAACCGATGAGCCTGTAATTCCCTGCAACGTTATAAAATCGAGTGACTGAAAAATTTTTAAAAGCCGAACCCCTAACCCCTCCCCGGGGGGAGAGGGGGAAAAAATAACAGGAGCCGCAATAAAAACCGGTTTTTTTTCTTTATAAAAAAATGCAATTGTTTCCAGCCATCTTTCAGGAACCATGCAATCTGCATCTGTAGTTACAATTAAATTTCCTTTTGCAAATTGCATGGCAGTTTCTATGGATTTTTTTTTGTATGAATTTAAAATTTCGTTTTTGGTATAATCAGCAAGGTTTAAAATCAAAATATTTTCTTTTTGAAATGAATTAATAATTGAAACGGTATTATCCGTGGAATGGTCATTAATAATTATAATTTCAAATTTTGTTTGCGGATAAGTTTGATTAATAATTGAGCGAATGCAATTGCCAATATTTTTTTCTTCATCACGCGCAGCAATAATTATAGAAACAAATGGAAGCCCCGCTTCTGTAAATGGTTTGGAAGGAACATAATTTTTCATCTCAACCCATCCTTGCCTGTAATACAGCAGCAAAAAAAGATATGGCAATAAAAGAAAAATTGTTATCAGCCAAAAAATCATTTAAAATTATTTGTGCAGATTTACAATTAAAAATTAATTAGCAAAAAAATAATTTTAGCAACTCAAAATATTTATTAAATTCGTAGTTGCATAAACAACTATATGCCAAACAACCAATTTAAGAAAGGCGAACTGTACAGCTTTATTACAGGCAAGGCTTCTACAGCCGTTGCACGCAGATTGCAAAAAAATTTTAAGCGAGCCGGCATTGATATTACCATTGAGCAATGGAGTGTACTATATCATTTATGGAAGCAGGAAGGCCAGAGCCAGCAACAGTTGTGCGATGCTACGTTTCGTGATAAACCCAGCATAACACGGTTGGTTGATAATCTTGAAAAACAAAAATTAGTAAAAAGAATTCCATCAAAAGATGACAGAAGAATCAACCTGATTTATTTAACCAAAGAAGCA
The DNA here is from genome assembly GCA_025933775.1 of Chitinophagaceae bacterium. Lineage (GTDB taxonomy): Bacteria > Bacteroidota > Bacteroidia > Chitinophagales > Chitinophagaceae > Ginsengibacter. The sequence goes on along the minus strand of JAICZH010000001.1, from coordinate 42,898 downwards.
TTAACCCTTCAGGAAAAAACAATGGCTTTGGCAAATAAAACTTTAAATGAAGCATTGACTGGCGTAACGATTGCACAGATTGATATGGCTAAAGAAGTTTTACAAAAAGTGTATGAGAATCTTAGCCCCTAACCCCGAAGGGGAAATACAAAATTTTCTTTTTGAGGCGCTAATACTAAAAAGCAACCATGAAAGGATTTAAAAAATAACAAGATAAAGTTAAAGAGATGATTGAGTAATTCTTTTATTTTCTTTATCTCATTTTATAAACTTAAAGAATATAAACTATGAGCATCGCAACATCTAATAAAATTTTGAAAGGAGGTGAATGGCTGATAAAACAAAGCAATGCTTTTGAAACATTTACTCCCGAAGATTATACCGAAGAGCAAATAATGGTAAAAGATATGTGCCTTAATTTTTTACAAACTGAAGTGATACCTATTGCTGATCGTATTGATAAAATGGAACCAGGGCTTATGCCTTCACTTATGGAAAAGGCAGGCGCACAGGGGCTTTTAGGCGCATCAGTTCCCGAAGATTTAGGTGGATTGGGAAAGGATTTTGTTACCGCAACTTTAGTAAGTGAAGGACTCGGCGGCGGTTATTCATTTAGCGTAGCAGTGAGCGCACATGCAGGAATTGGCACGTTACCCATTTTATATTTTGGAACAGAAGAACAAAAAAAGAAATACGTACCCAAGCTTGCAACCGGCGAATGGAAAGGCTCTTATGGATTAACAGAACCCGGCAGCGGCAGCGATGCATTAGGCGCTAAAACAACTGCAACACTTTCGCCCGATGGAAAATATTATTTGCTTAACGGACAAAAATGCTGGATCACCAATGGCGGCTTTGCAGATGTTTATACCGTGTTTGCAAAAATTGATGGGAAAGATTTTTCTGCGTTTATTCTGGATCGTGAGTTAGCCGGCTTTACACGCGGGCCCGAAGAACACAAAATGGGAATTAAAGGTTCATCCACTGTTCAATTATATTTTCAGGATTGTAAAGTGCCGGTAGAAAATTTGTTGGGCCAAATAGGCAAAGGCCACATCATTGCATTCAATATATTAAACATTGGAAGGCTGAAACTCGCTGCTGCTGCGGTTGGCGGGGCTAAGCTTGCTTTAACAGACAGCATTCAGTATGCAAAAACACGCGAACAATTTAAAACTGCTATTGCAAATTTCGGTGCTATAAAACATAAGCTTGCAGAAATGGCAATAAAAATTTATGCAGATGAAAGCGCTTTATACAGAACGGCAAAATGGATTGATGAAAAGGAAGCAGAATTGTTATCATCCGGAATGCCTTTTAATGAGGCGATGTTAGGAGCAGCAGAAGAATTTGCAATTGAATGCGCCATACTTAAAGTTCATGGAAGTGAGATGCTCGATTTTGTAGTGGATGAAGGCGTGCAGATTCATGGAGGCAATGGATATAGCGATGAATATCTTATCAGCAAAGCGTATCGCGATAGTCGCATCAATCGCATTTATGAAGGCACCAATGAAATTAATCGTTTGCTTACTGTTGACATGATGCTGAAACGTGCCATGAAGGGAAAGCTTGACCTGATGGGCCATGCAATGAATGTACAAAAAGAATTAATGAGTATTCCTTCTTTTGATGATAATGAAAATGGCGCTTATGCAAAAGAACAAAAAATAATTTCCAATTTAAAAAAATGTATATTGATGATTGCAGGAGCTGCAGCGCAAAAACTAATGAACAAACTTTCTACTGAAGAAGAAATAATAATGAACATTGCTAATATGGCTATTGAAACTTTTGTTGCTGAAAGCACTTTGCTTCGCGTAATAAAATTATCTGATAAAAAGAGCGAAGAAAATTCTAAAGTGCCTATTGCGATGATGCGTTGTTATTTGAATGATGCGGTGGATAAAGTTGCCAAAAGCGGTAAAGAAGCGATCAATGCATTTACCGAAGGTGATGAACAAAGAATGATGTTGCTCGGTTTAAAACGGTTTACAAAAGCAGCGCCTTTTAATAGTAAAGATGCAAGAAGATTGATAGCTAATAAACTGATTGAAGAAGGAAAATATTTTTTATAAGAGCAACATTCAGGCATCACCTATTTTCGTGTATGCATTACCGTTAGTAATTAAATTCAATAATTTTTTTAAAATTGTTTCTAAAAAAAAATAAACACACGTCAGTCGGGATGACTGGATTCGAACCAGCGGCCTCTTCGTCCCGAACGAAGCACGCTACCGGGCTGCGCTACATCCCGCAAAAAAAACATTCATTGCAAAAATAAACAATCTCAATGAGGCTCTTAAAAGTAAAAGAAAAAATTTTATGCAATACAACAACGCTCAACAACGTTTGATGTTTGAATAATGATAAAAAATTATTATTTTACCGATAATAAATAATTTATGAAAAACAGCTTAAAACTTATTGCATTCATAATGGCGCTGATATTATTTATATCAAGTTGCAATGGCTCAAAATACGCTACGGGAGCCAGGCATAATCGTGGAGTGAGCAATCGCGGCTATTCAGGTTATTAAATATTTTATACAAACGCATTCCATCCCTGCGCAGTGAGCTTATGTTTATTGCCACCTTTTGTAATTAATAATGCTCCTGCATCTTTTTCGGTAATGTGACCAACAACAGTTATATCGCTTTTGGCAACAATCTTATCATAATCTTTTTGATTGATTGTAAAAAGTAATTCATAATCTTCGCCTCCGCTAAGTGCACAAGCGGTAGGGTCTATCTCTAATTTGTATGCAAACTGGCGCGCCATGTCATTCACCGGAATTTTTTCTTCATACAATACACAGCCTTTTTCACTTTGCCTGCAAATGTGCAATAATTCACTGCTCAATCCATCACTTATGTCAATCATCGAAGTAGGAATTATTTCATTGGTTGCAAAAAATTCAATAATATCTTTTCTTGCTTCGGGTTTTAAAAAACGGCCAATGATGTAATCCTGGTTTTCCAAATTGGGTTGCACGCCTTTTGTTTCAAGAAAAATTTTTTTCTCTCTTTCCAAAATAGTTAATCCAAGAAATGCCGCGCCCAGGTCCCCGCTCACACAAATGAGATCATTTATTTTTGCTCCACTTCTTTTTACAAATTTATCGGGCGCTACTTCGCCAATTGCAGTAACAGAAATAATAAATCCTTTTTGAGAAGAAGTAGTGTCGCCACCAATCAAATCAACATTGTACCGGTTACACGCAGCATATACACCTTCATAAAATTCATCCAGGGCTTCTACACTAAAACGGTTACTGAATGCAATGCTCATCGTTATTTGCTGCGGCATTGCATTCATGGCATACACATCGCTAAGGTTTACAATTACACTTTTATAACCCAAATGTTTTAGCGGGGTGTACATCATATCAAAATGAATTCCTTCCACCAGCATATCTGTTGTTACCACGATTTGTTTTCCCAAATGATCAAGCACAGCAGCATCATCACCAACGCTCACAATGGTAGATGCATTTTTTATTTCATTATTTTTTGTGAGATGATCAATGAGGCCAAACTCGCCAAGGGTGGATATTTCTGTGCGTTCATGATTCATATGTACGATTTACGATGTTTAGCCTCACCCCTCCCGATAATAATCGGGATCTCCAAAAGGAGAGGGAACTAACTTGTAAGACAAAATTATTTTTGATTATTCATATTTTATTAAAAAAATAAATTCAAAATTTTCTATTGTAATTAACTAACATTCCCTTTCACCCATTCTACAAGCTCATTATGAATTAAACTATTTGTTGCAACGATTCCCGGTTGATAAGGCGAATACACATCGCCATTTAAATTGGTAACTTTTCCGCCGGCTTCTTCTACAATTATAAAACCTGCTGCGCTGTCCCATGCATTCAATTGATGTTCATAAAATCCATCGAAGCGACCTGCTGCCACCCAACACAAATCAATCGCTGCACTACCCAACCTGCGAACAGGAATTCCTTTTCTTATTAATCTTGAAAATACTTCGAGCGGGCCATTAGGCATGTCTAAATAAGTATAAGGAAACCCGGTAACTAAACAACTTTTTAATACTTCTGTTTTACTGCTTACCAAAATTTTTTTATCATTCAGTGTTGCTCCTTTTCCTTTTTCAGCAAAATAAAATTCATTTAATATTGGATTATAAACCGCGCCCATCAACATTTTCCCATTATATTCCACACCGATGCTTACGCAACAAATGGGAATGCCGTTGGCAAAATTCACCGTTCCGTCAATCGGGTCAATAATCCATTTATATTCGCTGTCCGAAATTATTTCTGCCGCTTCTTCACTTACAATTCCATGATCAGGAAAAACTTTTTTTATCACCGAGTGAATTGCTTTATCCGAAGCGTGATCGGCTTCTGTAACTAAATTATTAATCCCTTCTTTATTACTTATGGTAAATGTTCCGTTGAAAAAACGCATCAATTCTGCGGCTCCCGCTTTTGTTGCGTCAATGAGAGTTTGCTTATACATTCCGCAAAGATTATAAATGTTTATTTATTTTGCGGGATTGTTTTTTAAGAATTTATTGGTTAATTGATTTATTAGTATTAACTATTCTATTTAACCAATTAACTAATCAACTAATCATCTAATCAACCATCATTGCATCTTTCAGTCATCATAGTAAATTATAATGTAAAAAATTTTTTAACGCACTGTCTTTGCTCCGTTGAAAAAGCAATGAAAAATATTGATGGTGAAATTTTTGTTGTTGATAATAATTCAGCTGATGATAGCAAAAATTTTTTTTACGACAAATTTCTACAGGTAAAATTTATATGGAATAATGAAAATGAAGGTTTCGCAAAAGCCTGTAACAAAGCCTTACAACAGGCTTCCGGCGATTATATTCTTTTTTTAAATCCGGATACAATTGTGCCGGAAGATTGTTTTGAAAATTGCATTACTTTTATTCAATCAAAAAATAATTCCATTGCATGTGGAGTAAAAATGATTGACGGCAGCGGCAATTTTTTAAAAGAAAGTAAGCGATCGTTTCCTTCGCCTGCAACTTCTTTCTATAAACTTTCGGGATTAGCGCTATTTTTTCCACGATCAAAAATTTTTTCAAAATATCATCTTGGGTTTTTAGATAAAACCAGCAATCATGAAGTGGATGTGCTCTCGGGCGCATTTATGATGGTTCCAAAAAAAATTATAGAAAAAGTCGGCGCCTTTGATGAAAATTTTTTTATGTATGGCGAGGATATTGACCTGAGCTATAGGATTCAAAAAGCGGGGTATAAAAATTTTTATTTTGCCGAAACAACCATCATACATTTCAAAGGAGAAAGTACGCAAAAAGAAAGTATCAAATACGTACAAATGTTTTATAAAGCCATGAGCATTTTTGTAAAAAAACATTATGGCGGAGCAGAAGCCGGCATTTTTAATTTTTTTATTCATACAGGTATTTACTTACGCGCAGCTTTATCAGTTATGGGAAGGTTTATATTGGTTCCATTTAATAATATTAAAAAAAAGACTAACAATACAAATCAAATCCTTGTAATTGGTTCCCCGCAAGAGTTTGAAGAAGTGGAGATTTATTTTAAAAAAAATAATTCTCGCAAACAAATGCGATTATTACAATCGGCTACAAATCTTTCTGCTGCTATTAATGAAAGTGTACAATTATATTCCATAGATGAAATTATTTTTTGTGAAGGCCGCTTGACATACAAAGAAATCATTCAGGCTATAGAAAATTTGCAACATCATTTCACCATCTATTTTTTTAATGTGGCGTATCAAAATTTTTTAGAAACAAAATAATTTATTTTCGTGTATGCGTAACCGTTAGTATTTTGTTTTATCATCTTTTATTTAAAAAAATAAAAATGTTAATGTCTTTTCTTTATTAATTTTATTCCGGCAACTATTCACGAATTTTGCACGCTAAACCCACAATTGAATGGCATATAATAATTACAGGCCTTCGCAAAAGATTCCGCCTGTTGTTTTAAATCTTATTATCATAAACGTAATTGTATTTATTGCACAGTATGTATTAGACAGTACGATGCACATCACATACAGGTTTGGGTTGTACTCAATAAATAGTGGTTTGTTTCAGCCATATCAATTGGTGACCCACATGTTTTTGCATGGGGGCTTTTTTCATATTCTTTTTAATATGTATGCGCTTTGGCTTTTTGGCGCAGTGCTCGAGCGAATATGGGGGCCAAAAAGATTTTTAATTTTTTATTTGATTTGCGGCCTCGCCGCCGGTGTTGCCGAAATGCTTTTGGTAAATGGGGGCCCGGCCATCGGCGCATCGGGCGCTATTATGGGTTTGCTGGCTGCATTCGCTTATACTTTTCCCAATACAGAATTTTTTATTATTCCGTTTCCTTTTCCCATAAAAGCAAAATGGATGGCAGCAATTTTTGCAGCATTTGATATTTTCGGAGGCTTCGCCGGCGGAGATGATATTGCTCATTTTGCTCATCTCGGCGGCCTAGCAATGGGTTTTATTTTAGTTATTCTTTGGAATAAAACCAATAAGAAAACGTTTTACTAAAATTATGTAGCATGATTTTAGTGGCAAGAAAATTGTAATTTTATAATCGCTTTTTTACACGAAAATTTAATTTATACATTGGGAGAATCTGAAAGATATATTGACCGCCGGATAAAGAAAATAACTTTGGGTGAAGATAATAATGCATTGATTGCACTAATCAGTATCAATGCAATTGGGTTTATTATTCCGGGTTTAATAAGAATTATTTATCTTATTGTCAATTCTTCCGGCGATGTTTTTTCAAGCCACGTATTGCCCTGGTTTATTTTGCCTGCCAATCTTCATGGCCTCGCTCAGGCGCCATGGACCGTTTTGAGTTATATGTTTGTGCACACGCATATTATTAATGCATTTACAAACATACTTTGGTTGTGGGCTTTCGGCTCTATTTTGCAGGATATGGCGGGTAATAAAAAATTAATTCCCGTGTATTTATATGGAGGAGTTGCGGGAGCCATTGTTTTTATATCGGCAAATTATGCTATTCCTCAACTAAGGCCTTTAATACATTCCGCTTATCTTGAAGGCGCCAATCCGGCGATAATGGCAATAGCAATTGCTACCACCGCACTTGCTCCTGATTATCGTATTTTCAGAATGCTGAACGGGGGTATTCCGCTTTGGGTGCTTACTATTTTATTTGTTGTTATTAATTTTGTAAGTATTGGTACCGGCGCACCCGCGCTCCTTTTGGCTAATTTAGCCGGAGGCCTTGCAGGATTTCTTTTTATTGTAGCCCTTCGGCATGGACGAGATGGCGGCGCATGGATGATTAATTGTTACGAATGGTTTATGAATCTATGCAATCCCGATAAAAAAATAATAGCCCACGAAAGAACAAGAGAAAAAATATTTTATAAAACCGGTGGCAAAAAACCTTTTGAAAAACACTCCATCATTACCCAGCAGCGTGTTGATGAAATTCTGGATAAAATAAATCAAAAAGGATTTCATTTATTATCGGAGGAAGAAAAGAATATTTTGAAAAGAGCCGGTGAGAGTGATTTATATTAACTGTTTATAATTTTCAACCCGATTTATTAAAGCGTTATAATCTAAATGGAAAAACCATTTTTGCGCAGGATTATAAAAAAAATTTTTATTATCCTGAATTGCATTACTGCTTTATTTTTTCTTGCCGGCGCTTACGTAAAATATTTTAACCCAGCAGGCTGGTGGTTCTTAGGCTTATTTACATTTATACTTGCCTATCTTCTAATTATTTTAATTTTCTTTTTTATATTTTGGCTATTTAATAAATCGCTTTGGTGTTGTCTTTCGCTAATTATAATTATAGTAGGATGGCAAGCCGTTATCAATATTTTCCCTGTTAATTTTTCTTCTTCTTTTGTAATGCAAAAAAATCCGCAAAGCATTCGCGTGATGAGCTGGAATGTAGAGCAGTTCAATATCCTGCATCATAAAGACCGCCCGGAAGTAAAGCAGGAAATGTTTGACTTAATAAATAAATACGATCCCGATATTGCTTGTTTTCAGGAGGTAGTTGCGGGAGATAAAAAAGGCGGCATTAATTATTTTCCGGATATTAAAAAAGCCTTGCGCTTTGTTGATTATTTTTATTCGTACAGCGTTAAAGACGATTTTGATAAAGACCATCATTTTGGAAGAATTATTTTTTCAAAACTTCCTGTTATTAATAAACAAACTGTGGTAAATTATCCTAACGATTATAATGCAACGTTTCAATATATTGATGTGCTCAAAGGCAATGATACCATTCGTGTTTTTAATATTCATTTGCAATCATTAAAATTTTCAAAAGCGAATCTTAATTATCTCAATAATGCAAGTTTGAACAGCGATAGTACCATTCCAGAATCAAAAAGTATTATTTCAAAAATAAAAAAAGGTTTTATTAAAAGAAGCGTGCAAGCCAATTTTATTAAAGATGAGATCAATCACAGCCCTTACCCGGTAATCGTTTGCGGCGATTTTAATGATGTTCCTAATTCTTATGCTTATGAAACAATAGGAAAGGGTTTACAAAATGCTTTTGTAGAAAAAGGCGCAGGCATTGCAAGAACTTTCAGCACTATTTCTCCCACGTTGCGCATTGATAATATTTTTGCAGATAAAAATTTTACCGTAACACAATTTATAAGAATTAAAAAATTATTAAGCGATCACTTTCCTATAATTGCAGATTTAATTCTTTCTCAAAAACGATAAATAATAGCGGTACAATTATCTAAAAAAAATTTTTAATGTTCCTGTCTTTAACCTTTGTAAAATTGCAAAACGCTTACGTTTTATTTATAGTTTCTACATAAAATTTAGGAATCGTTAATATAAAAATTTAAAAAACAAAAGCCCAAGCCTTTCACCAATCCATTTCGCCATTAATAAAAATAGGCATTTGCGTCATTCAATTAGAAATTAAATTTGCTTATGCGAAAAACAACTCTACGTTATTGGCTGTGCCAGATTTTAGGGTGGGGAATATGGCCTTTGCTTACTTTGTTTATCGTTTATTTTTATGCTAATGATATGTATCTGAAGCCAAAAGAAAAACGAAATGTTTTTTATGCAATACTTCTCATCGAATTTATTTGGAACATTATCGCTACTCACGGGCTGCGATATGTTTTAATAAAAATTCATTGGATAAAATTATCTTTCAACCGTGTGATTGTATTATTTATTATCGGTGTAATAATAACCGGCCTGGTAAGTTTTTACGGAGCAAAATCTACAGCAGTACTTACGGGTTATTCTTTGGTTGAATACGAAAAAAATGAGGATCTCAAAGCGGCAATTGCCAAAGAGCAGGCGTTAAATATTGCCGGAACGGATTATTATGCCAATCTGCAAAAAAATCCGGATAATTATGCAGCTGCAGAAAATATTAAAAAAAGTACGGGCTGGTTCAGAGACACCCATGGCAAATGGCAATACGAAGATCAAAATAAAGGCCGCTTTTGGTGGGATATTATTTTAACCTTTATCTTAATGGCCTTGTGGCTTTTATTGTATATGGTTTGGCATTATCTGGAACGTAACCGCAAAGACGAAGTAGATAAACTCAGCCTTGAAAAAACGGTGAAGGACCTTGAGCTGAATACAATTAAATCGCACATTAATCCGCATTTTATTTTTAATTCATTAAACAGTATTCGCGCGTTGGTAGATGAAAATCCCCCGCGTGCCCGAACCGCTATCACAGAGCTTTCTAACATTTTGCGAAGCAGCATGCAGGTAGAAAAAATGGAAACAGTTCCTTTGCAAAAAGAACTCGATATTGTAAAAGATTACCTTGCTTTGGAACACATGCGTTTTGAAGAAAGATTAAAAATAGAAATGGATATTGACGATGATACCCTGGAACAACCTGTACCACCAATGATGTTGCAAACCCTTGTTGAAAACGCAATAAAGCATGGCATCAGCAAAAAAATTAAAGGTGGCGTTATTAAAGTAATTTCAAGATTTACCGATCATCATTTTGAACTAATAGTGCAAAATACCGGCTCGCTCGGCCAGGAAATGGCCCCCGAAGGCTTTGGATTAAAAAGCACCCGCGACAGGCTGAAATTTTTATTTCAGGGCAAAGCCGATTTTCAAATTAAAAAAATAAACGGCAATGAAGTGGAAGCGAGAATTGTAATGCCCATATCTTTTTAATTTTTTTTTACTAAAACCTCCTTCAAAAGCAAAAACTACTTACTTTGCTATTGAGAAAATTTCTTTCAACATTGTAAATTTTTTAAAACTATGCAACGAGCAATCATTATTGATGATGAACGGCTTGCCCGCAACGAACTCAAAAAGCTTTTGCAGGAATTTCCCGAAGTGGAAGTAATTGGTGAAGCAGCCAATGCCAATGAAGGAATCGAAAAAATTGAAAGCCTTAATCCTGATCTTGTTTTTCTTGATATTCAAATGCCCGGAAAATCTGGCTTTGACATGCTTACGCAAATTGAAAAAGCGCCCCACGTAATTTTTGTAACCGCATACGATGAATATGCTTTGAAAGCTTTTGAAGTAAATGCATTGGATTATTTAATGAAACCCGTAGAACCGAAAAGACTTGCTGATGCTTTATTGAAAGTTCGTCAAAAAGATGAAGAAGAAATGCTTTCATACACCAACCGTGGCATACTGCATGAAAATGACCAGGTATTTGTAAAAGACGGAGAGCGCTGCTGGTTTGTAAAATTATCCGATGTGCGACTTTTTGAAAGCGTGGGCAATTATGCAAAAGTTTTTTTTGGAAATAACAAACCGCTTATTTTAAAATCTTTAAATGCTTTGGAAGAACGCCTGGATGATAAAGTTTTTTTCAGGGCAAACAGAAAGCATATTATCAACCTGCGCAAGATCGATAAAATAGAACCTTATTTCAATGGAGGATTGTTGCTTGACTTAATTGGCGGTGAAAAGATTGAAGTAAGCCGCAGGCAGGCTGTAAAGTTTAAAGAAATGATGAGTTTGTAAAAATAATTTAATGAAAAAATCAGTTCTTGTCTTCTTACTTTTATTTGGAACCTTTTCATTTTCTTTTGCGCAGAATATTGGTAAAATAATTAATGCAGGCGAGGCAGAACGCATCGAAAGTGTGCTTGCATCCGATAGTATGCAAGGCCGAAAAACTTTTACGCCTTCTATAGATAAAGCAGCCGATTTTATTTCTGCAGAGTTTAAAAAAGCAGGCTTGCAATATTTTGGTGATTTGCAAAGTTACCGCCAGCCGTTTACTATGCTGCAATCAGAAACAGTTTCAGCATCAGGCAAAATAAATAACATCAACATAGACTCAAACAATATAGTTGCCATTACAACTGATGAAGACCTAAATATTGATGATAAATCCGGCTATACAATTGTTGTTATTGATAGTACTCCTAATCTTTTGCGAAGCGCTTATAAATTGATAACAGATCATAAAAAATATTTGGTGCTTGTAAGCAGCTTAAACGATAAAAATTTTAGTCGCCTAAAGTTTTTGAACAGGCCTTCTTTCGATCATCAGCCGCCTGTGGTTTTTGTTCTTACAGATGAAAAACCTGCAAGCTGGCATTTTGAAATTAAAAATAAAATCACATCTTCCGCATTGGCAAATATTGTTGGCGTTTTACCCGGAAAAAGCAGGAAGAATGAGTATGTAATTTTTTCGGCGCATTACGATCATTTAGGGGTTGGCAAGCCTGATGCAAATGGCGATTCTATTTACAATGGCGCTAACGATGATGCAGCGGGCACTACAGCCGTTATTATGCTGGCCAGATATTTCAGTAAGCTAAATAACAATGAGCGCACTTTAATATTTGTAACTTTTACCGCTGAAGAAATTGGCGGCTTTGGATCGCAATATTTTTCAAAACAAATAGATCCCGAAAAGACCATGGCAATGTTTAATATAGAAATGATTGGAACCGAAAGCAAATGGGGAGAAAACAGCGCCTATATCACAGGTTACGAGAAATCTGATTTTGGAAAAATATTACAGCAGAATCTAAAAGGAAGCGGTTTCCATTTTGAACCCGATCCTTATCCGAAGCAAAATTTATTTTACAGGTCAGATAATGCAACCCTTGCAGCATTAGGTGTTCCGGCGCATACCATCAGCACATCTAAAATGGATAATGAGCCAAACTATCATAAACAAAGCGATGAGATTTCTACTTTAGATATGAAAAATATGGCTGAGATAATTAAAGCCATTGCCATTAGCAGCAAAACAATTGTGGATGGAACAGACACTCCTGCAAGAGTGGAAAAAAGAGAGTAAAATAACTTGCTGAAAACATATAGTTTAATTGTCATTACATTTTAATATTTCTTCCAGGTGAAAGTTCGTCAAAAAAATTTTGTACCTTCTGCCAATCTGATCATTAAAATTTTCGTCATGAAATTATTTCCACTACTGATATCTCTCATTTTGTTTACGTCCTGCTCCAATAATAAAACTGCTCAACCGGAAACACAAATAACTGCTGACAGCCTGCATAAAATAATGGCTCAATATGCGCCGGGACTTGGAGAAATTATGGGTGGCATTCAAACACATCATGCCAAACTTTGGTATGCCGGGATTAATAATAACTGGAAACTGGCACAGTACGAAATAGATGAATTAAAAGAAAGATTTGTTCAGGCTACGCAAATTGAAACAGAAAGACCGGAAGTAAAAATGATACCGATGATGTATTCTTCAATTGATAGTGTTGCCAATGCCATTCACAATAAAAATATGGATCAATTTAAATCAGCATTTCATTTGCTTACCGCTTCGTGCAATAGTTGCCATGCCGCTAATAATTTTGAATTTAATGTAATTACCATTCCAACAGCGCCGCCGGTGAGCAACCAGGATTTTAAAGTGAAGCAATAAAAATAATATTTTCGTGTACCCATCACCGTTATATTCGTTCAATGCAAATTTCTGCGATATATTATTTTAAAGTATAACCAAATGATAAACCTGCCCAGGGGATAACTTTACTCACAATAATGAGCGGGCCGCCATAAATTCTAAAATTAAAACTACTGGCCGGTTTGGTATAACGATACCCAATATGCGGAAAAATAAAAATGGAAGAAACTTTTTTCTTAAAAGTAACTTTAGCAGTAATAGGTGTAACGGTAACTTCTGCTTCAAGATAGTTGGGCCCTTTACCAATCAGTGCGTTTATTCCAAGTGGAAAAGTAAGAACTTTTTTGTCGATTGCTGGCAAAAAACCAATACCTGCGCGGTATCCAAGCCCGTTATGGCCTTTAAATCTTGAATCAAAATTTGCAGAAAACCCAATACCGCTTCCCCCCAATTCTGCATAAACAGCTTTTGAAGTTACAGTCGCATCAGGATTATTATTTACCTGTGCTTTTAAATTCATTATTAATACAAAGCTGAAAAACATTAGAGAAATTTTTTTCATGATGTTGTTTTTTAAAAAATAAAAAAAAGATTTTTAGAAAAGATTTATTTATAAACCTAATACGTGCCGCTTCCCGAAAGTGAATACGTATTGGAAGGATTACTATCATCGCTCACCGTACAGGAAAAACTGAAAGAATTGGCGCCTGTTTTTGTAACTGAACCGCTATTGGCTACAGAAGAAAAATGAATTTGACCATTATATCCTAATATGTATGGAGCAGTGGAGGACTGATTGCTTCCATCTGAAAGATTTACCGAGCCGGAACTTTGAGCAGGAATGTTATCAACAAAAACAAGGTTGGAAGCCGTAACACTTGATGTTGGCCACATAGTTACATCTTTACCACCGCTAAAAAAATCACCGGTTAATGTATCGTTGGTGGTATACATATTTGTTCCGTTGAAAGTATAAGTACCAACGCCCGCACTAATTTGCGGTGAATTTTTCTTTTTAGAGCATCCGGCTAAAATTATAAATACACTCAGAATAATAATGAGTGGCGATAAATGCAGTAACTTTTTCATAATACTATTTTTAAAATGAAGTAAATTTTTGAAAAATGAAATTACTTTCACGATGAAGCGTAGTCAATAACTAAATTTCAGTATTTTAAAAACCGAAGAATTTTATCAACTTTGATTTAAGATATAATTTGAACTGCTTATGCTACTTCATTAATGCTTGAAACGTGAACAGAAAATTTTTTTAAAACAGCTTAGAGAAATTTTTAAATATGCTACGCGTCGTAATAAATAATAACACATCAACTCTCAAAAATTTCTATTACAAAATTTTATTTGGGCTGATTTTTTTGTTTGCTTTTTCAAACACAAATTCCTATTCACAAACCCGCTTAATTGACAGCCTGAAAAGAGAACTAAACAATGCCAATATTGATAGGATTTCGGTTCTCTTTGGATTGTGCAGCCATGGAGAATCCATGCCTGCAGACACTTTGGCAAAGTTTGCAAGAATGGCTAAAAAAATCAGCATTGAAAATAAAAATTTACATGACCAATTTCTATCTGATTTTTATATAGGGGAAAGTTATTCTTATAAAGGAATGGCAGATAGTTCCCTCAATATTTGTAATGAAGATTTAAAACAAATAAAAGCTGGCAAAAGCATGTTTGACGTTTATTGCCGGCTTACATGGAATAAAATTGTAGCATTAACTAAGCTTCGCAAAATCGAAGAATCCACCAATATATGTTTTGCATTATTGCAAGAGGCCGATAGTACCAATGATATTTTTGCAAAAGTAACTGCATTAAATAATTTGGGCGTTAACAATAATATTTTAGGAAACCGTGTTGAAGCATTGAAGTGGTTTAATGAGGCATATTCAACAATTAAAAATAGCAGCACGTACAACCAATTTCCTTTGGTATTTACAAACCTTGCTGCTACTTATTTTAATACAAAAAAATACGATTCAGCATATATTTTTCTTAACAAAGCGCTTGAGATTGCCCGGCAAAACCAAAACCTCAGAAGCGAAGCTGATTGTTTTTTATTAGGAGGCTTGATGTATAGTGACCGAAACAAAATTGATTCAGCAGAACAAATGCTCAAGAAAGCAGTAGCGCTTCAAAATCAAATAGGCAACATTCAATTTATTTTGGTAGGTATGGAAGCCCTTGAAATATTTTATACACAACAAAAAAATTATCTAAAGGCAATAGAATACATCAGGCAGGCACAAGCTTTATCAAAAAAATATCATGAACCATTTATACTATCTTTTTATAAAGACCTCGCTGATTGTTATAAACTGATGAAGAACTACGATGCTTATGGCGAAACGATGGACACATTAATGATGCTTAAAGATTCTTTGTATCAAAAAAGTAAAGCCGAGGACCTCGCAAAATTAGAAGCACAGTATGAAGTAAGCAGCAAGGAAGCTTTTATTGCCAAACAACAATTGCAACTTTTGCACAAGAATATTTTAATAACTACTGTTGTACTTATAACGTTATTAATTATAGCGATCGCCTTTTTTATATATCGCTACATCCGGCGCAGGCAAAGAATTGCATTGAATAATGCAGAAGAAAAAGAAAGAAAACGTATTGCGGCAGATTTGCATGATAACATCGGCGCTTATGCTTCTGCTATCAGTTACGGCATTGATGATATAGAAAACCGTAAATTAATTTCTGATACTTATTTTCTTCAAAGCTTAAAATCAAATGCTGCAGAAATTATCTCTTCACTTAGAGACACTATTTGGGCATTTAACAAAGAGGCGGTAACGATTACCGGTATTAACGACAGGCTTAGGACATACATTCAAAAAATTCAACCGTTATATCCTCACATTAAAATATTTCTTGAAGAAAATATTAACGGCACTAAAAAATTTTCACCCGTACAGGCATTGCATATTTTCAGGATAGTGCAGGAAGCAATACACAATGCTTTGGTGCATAGCGGCGGCGATAAAATAATTGTTGATGTGTCGGATAAAAAAGGAATTATAAATATAAGTGTTGAAGATAACGGAGCAGGATTTAATCCTGATGAAAAGATAAATACAGGCAATGGCTTAAGCAATATGAAAACCCGTGCTTCGGAGGCTGGTTTTGTTTTAACTTTTTCAACACCTGCTACAAAAGGAACAATTGTGCGGCTCACATCAAAAACTGAGAAAAATAATTAAAAATAAGTATTGACTTCAATAGCTAAATAGCTCAACTTTATAATTATGTTTATTAAAGTTGCTTTTGTGGATGATAACATGGTAAACAGAAACACTTTTGTACGCAAAGTGCAAAGCTTTGACGACCTCGAAGTGGTTTTCGTTGCGCCAAAAGGTGACGCCTGTCTTGAAAAGCTAAAAGAATTATCGCCTGAAAAATTGCCACAGATTTTATTTGTTGACCTTGAGATGCCCAACATGAGTGGCATACAGTTAATACAAATTGTAAAAGTTTTATATCCTTCCATTCATTTGATTGTGCTTACCGTGTTTGATGATGATGATAGAATTTTTGAAGCCATAAAAGCAGGCGCCAACGGGTATTTGCTAAAAGATGATAATGCCATTTCTCTTCGAAATGCTATTACCAATTCTTTAGAACAGGGAGGCGCTCCTATGAGTCCGTCAATAGCGCGAAAAACTTTTGATATACTTAGCAAAGCTTCTGTAAAAACTACAACAACCGAAAGTGGATTATCTTCACTTAATAATTTATTATCAGAAAGAGAAAAAGAAATTTTGCAATATACCATCAAAGGCTTTAGCCCAAAACAAATAGCCGACACGCTTTACATCAGCATCTTCACTGTTAGAAAACACATTGCCAACATTTATGAAAAGCTGCATGTTAATTCCAGTTCGCAGGTTATGAGTCTGGCATATAAAAACAAATTGGGGCAATAAAATCATTTGCAGGCAAGCGTAATAAAACCTAGTTATATCTTGAAGATTTTTTGGAGGTACACATTGTTTTGTAAAAACTAAACTTCGTATAGCCATTACCGTTAGCTATACTTTCACCGGCACCGAATGCACTGCCGAAGCAATTTCCATTATCAGGTTTTCATCTTTTTCAATTGCATTGCCCACTACAATTACATCAGCACCGGCTTTGCAATTTATATAAGCTTTTTCAGGATCGGTAATGCCGCCGCCAATTATTAAAGGCACTGAAATACAACCGGCCACTTTTTCTATCATGCTTTCTGTAATGGCTCTTTTGGCGCCGCTGCCGGCATCCATATAAATTAATTTCATGCCCAGCATTTCACCAGCCATAGCAGTGCACATGGCTATTTCATTTTTATCGGCAGGCAAAGGCGATGCATTAGAAATATAAGAAACCGTTGTGGGAGCGCCACCATCAATTACCATGTAGCCGGTGCTCATTATTTCAAGCCCGCTTTGCTTTATTACCGGAGCGCTTACAACATGCTGCCCAATCAGCAAATCCGCATTGCGCCCGCTTATCAGCGAGAGATACAATAACGCATCCGCTTTTTTAGAAACCTGGTTCGGACTTCCCGGAAAAAGTATCACCGGGATTTTTGAATGCCGCTTAATAAGCCCGACACATTCATCAGTGTAATTGGAAACAACGAGGCTGCCGCCCACTAAAAAATAATCAATGCCGGCGGTTACGCTTAATTCAATTAATTGCTGCACTTTTTCATCGTTCACTTTGTCGGGGTCAATTAATACAGCAAAAGATTTTTTGCCTGAATATTTTCTGTCGCAAAGGGAACTGTATATACCTTTTAACTTCATTTACGGATGGTTAAATGCAAAAATGTCAAATTTTTTGTACTTATAAAAATTAACCTTTTAACAAATTACGTATTAATTCTTGCAATGTTCTTTTCACGGGTCATATCTTTTTAATTTTTGTAATTTTAAAAAATGATAAATGTTATAAAAGAAATAGAATTTACCACAGCCCGCAGCAGCGGAAAAGGCGGCCAAAATGTGAACAAAGTAGAAACGATGGTAATGGGAAAATT
The DNA here is from genome assembly GCA_025933775.1 of Chitinophagaceae bacterium. GTDB lineage: Bacteria > Bacteroidota > Bacteroidia > Chitinophagales > Chitinophagaceae > Ginsengibacter. The sequence continues at coordinate 24,961 of JAICZH010000001.1, read as the reverse complement.
GCACATATCTTCATCTGCAATTTTAAATGATGAACAAAAAAAAATAATTCTTGAAAAGCTTTCAAATAAAATTACTGGCGATGGATTCTTTCGGGTGAAAAGCAGCACCCACCGAACCCAGCTCGAAAATAAAGCAGCAGTAATTGTAAAAATAAACAAAGCAATAAACGATGCTTTAATTAAAAGAAAAAAAAGAAAACCCACCAAACCAACAAAAACATCAATTACAAAAAGAAAAAAAAGAAAAAAAGAAAAAAGTGTTATTAAAGATGGCCGTAAAAAAATAAGAAATTATGAAGATTAAAATGCAAAAAAATGATTCCGCACAGGCTTTATTTGAAAAAGTTTGCCTTTTATTTATGCAGCGCTTTCTTTAATCTGGTATTGAATTTTACTAACCAGTTCATTTACATCAAAAGGTTTGGCAATAAAATCATCGGCTTTACAAAATTTTTTTATATCGGTAAAATTGGTATGTGCCGAAAACATAATGACAGGAATGTCTTTTGTTTTTGTATTTTGTTTTAACCGATTACATACTTCAATGCCATCAATACCCGAAAGAAAAACATCCAGTAAAATAAGTTGTGGAGAAAAAGATTTGGCTTTGGGAATTACATCTTCCCCTCTGGGCAACGCCATTACTTCAAAGCCGTATCTTTTAAGAACCGTTTCTACAACCCAGCGTATATCGGAGTTGTCATCTACAATTAATATTTTATCCATAGGTAACATTTTGTCCACAGGTTTTTTTACTTCAACAATAATTAAACCAAATAATGGCTGTAGAAACGACTTTTCGTATGGTTTTTGAAAATCTTTCAAAAAAATTATTACGATTGGCTTAATTAGCTGGTTAGGTTTCCAAATTATTCGTCAAAAATTCCAAAAGTAGCGGCTATTTAAAAATTTATTAAAATAAAGGGGAGAATATTCCGCATTTAAAATCTCTGGAAATAAAAAAAGGCTTTTTAAATCCCCAATATTTCTTTCAATTTGAAATATCCCGATTTACTTATGGGCAATCTTGCTCCGGTACTCAATATCGCTATGTGGCTATCTTTTTCATAAATATCAATACGGCTTATAAATTGGGTATTTACGATATAAGAGCGATGAATCCGTACAAACTGGTGGGCGCTCAGCGATTGTTCAAAAAAATTCATGGTTCTTTTTTTTAAAAACGAGTCCTCGTGGGTAATAATTTTTACATAATCATCAGCGGCTTCGAGATAATGAATTTGATTTACGGGAATAATTTTTATTTTACTGCCATCCTTTACTACAATACGATTTTGCTGGCCGGGAGATTGTGCAGCCATATCAATTACAGGTTGGGATGATGAATGAATAGGTTTGTTTACATATTTTTGAACGGCTTTATCGAAACGTTCTTTGCTAAATGGTTTTAATAAATAATCAGTTGCATTTAGCTCAAAAGCTTTTATAGCAAACTCATCAAACGCAGTTGTAAAAATTACCGACGGAGGATTTTCAATTAGCTCCAGCATTTCAAAGCCATTGATCTTTGGCATTTGCACATCCAGAAAAATGAGTTCCGGCTCATATTGCTGAATTGCTTTCATTCCTTCAAAGCCATCGTTACATTCTGCTACGATTTCAATATCGTTGTAAGGCTGTAAATATTCTTTTACAATACTTCTTGCCAATGGCTCATCATCAATAATTATAACTTTCATATTATTTGAGGTATAAGAATAGTTGTAATAAAATTAGTTTCATCTTTTTGTGTTTGTAATAAATCTTGCCGGGCAAATAAAAGATATAATCTTCGCTGAACAGATGCTAATCCAAAGCCTGTGCCTTTCAATGGTTGAGAGGTTTCCGGATCGTAAGGGTTGTTCACGGTTATTTTTAAATAATTATTTTCTTTAGCCGCTTCCAGCTTTATTAATACTTCGCCTGTAGTATCGTATAAGCCAAATTTAATTGCATTTTCTACAACGGGCTGCAGCAATAAAGAGGGTAATTTTAATAATAAAACTTCATCAGTATAAATTATTTTCGTTTGCAACCGGTGCCCAAAGCGCACTTTTTCTATATCGAGATAAAGCCGCAGGTATTCTATTTCTTCTTGTAAAGTATTCCATTGCTGATCATCTTTTTTTAATGTGCCACGCAAAAAATCGCTTAGCTGCTGAATCATGTGCCTCGCTTTCTCAGGCTGGGCACCGGTTAGCGCGCTGATAGAGTTTAAACTATTGAATAAAAAATGAGGTTGTAATTGTTGCCGCAACTTAAATAGTTCGGCTTCTCTTGATAATTTTTCTAAATCAGTTTTTCTTTCATTCGTTATTTGTTGTTCTTCCTGCGTGTACCAAAGCAGGCACATCATGGACATGCAACCAATTAATAAAAATAAAATCCAGAAACGCACACCTGTGGATTGAGAAAGCGCTTGTGTATAATTGCTATCATTTTTAAATATTGTCCAAAGCAATCCTTTTGTTATTAAAACACAAATACCACTTAAGCCTAAACTGATAGTTAAAACATACCAATACTTTTCTTTTCTTGGCAAATAATAACGCATATTATTTAGAACAAGCAGGCAACTTCCGGTAAGAAAAATATTATTAATAATTGCATCAACAACTATTTCTGCTGTGGTAAGTTTAAAATTTTTTAATATGCCCGTAAGTATGATTGAATAAACTATACTTATGATTATCCAGCATATTATACCGGCAAAAATTAATTTTTTTTGCGATGTAATTGAATTTTGCAAAACCTTTAATTTAATGGAAATGCTTTTTGCATACTGTTTTCAAGAATATAAGATGCCCGTTGTTTGGTAACTTTTATATACCGGTCTGCTTCTTCTTCTTCGCAAATTTTAGAATATAATTCAGCGCCATCAATAAGCTCTGTTAATAGATGCAGCTCCGAAACATCAATGAATTTCCAATGAACTGGTTTATGAATATCATTTAAAAAATTATCTTCCTCATTATGGCCGGTAATGCGTGCTTTTTGAAAAGCATGCAAATCGTCTTCGGCATATACCAGCCGCAATTGTTCATCAAACTGTGGGGTGTGTGTACCCTCTCCGCAAATAATTCTATAAACCAGTTTTGCAAGATACCATTTCATATAATTGATTTTTATAATTGAATAATATTTTGTAATAAAAAATTTAAATCAATAATTAATTACTTCAATGCCGCCAAAAACACACGTGCCATGTAATATCAATACTTTGCCGGGATCGGCAACGAAACCAGCTACATTTCTTTTATCTTCAATACCGCCAAATACAGCAGTTACTTCATTTTTCACATCCCAGTTAGATGGCACAATCAATTTAGTTCCTCCGAATATGTTGGTTACTTCCAGCTTTATATTTTTTTGAATGTCGGCTTTTATAAGATTTATTTCAGCGCCGCCCATAAAACAATTTATTTCACCGCCTTTAAAATTCTTTGAAAGAATAATTTTTTTTACGCCCCCGAAAACGGCATTTATTTCTACATATTCCGAATTATCTTCTACGCCTGTGTCGTTTTTAATGGGATAATAATTTTCCTTAGATGAATTGTAATCGGGGCTTTCATTAATATACCTGCGCCATCTTCTATTGCCCCTTGCATTGTATGCGCTCTTTGGCCGAAGAATATAAATCAGCCCTACGCAAATAAGTATTGCAGGAAGAATATAATCGTGAAAATTAAGCCCGGGGCTGGTTTGGTCTATTAAAAAAATACAGCCGATCAAAATCATTATAAAAGAACCGGGATTGTGAAACCTGCTTTTAATCCCAACCAATAAACCGATTGCAATTAATAATACAGGCCATGTAAAAACCCAGCCGGGAATCGGAACGCCCATTTTATAGCCCAATAATAAAATGCCTGCTAATAAAATTAAAACTCCGGCCCATATACGGGGGTTTCTATCGCCGCCAAACTGATGTATTTCATTTTTATTTTGTTCCATATTTTTTTATTTATAAAACAAATGTAAAATCAAAATAAAAAGTTTAAAATAGTGAATAGGTTTGTGTAAGAAAAAAATCGGTGAAGGGTAGAATACAGCCGGTAAATAATTGTATCAGCTTATTTTTGCTGCAATGGCTCAAAAAAAATTAAAAAGATTTGCAGAGATAAAAGAATTTCAAAACGTATTAGAATATCCTGAAAGTATGGCGGGGAAATGGAATAATTTTTTTAAAAATAATTTTCCTATTGTACTGGAACTCGCTTGTGGCAAGGGTGAATACACAACAGGGCTGGCGCAATTATATCCTCAAAAAAACTTTATTGGTATTGATATAAAAGGAAACCGGTTGTGGGTAGGCGCAAAATATGCATTGGAAAATAAACTCAACAATGTTGCTTTTCTTCGCACACAAATTCATAAAATAGATTCTTATTTTTCGAAAGATGAAGTAGAAGAAATATGGATCACTTTTCCTGATCCGCAATTAAGAATTTCAAAAGCAAAAAAAAGGTTGACGTATCCGCGATACTTAAATTTATATAAAAATATTTTAAAAGAAGATGGAAAAATTCATTTAAAAACAGATTCCCCCGGTTTATATAATTTCACAAAAAAAGTTATTGAATTATATGGGCTTACTTTAATTGATGATGTTGATGATTTGTATCAATCCCAAAAAATTTCTGCTGAATTGAATATAAAAACCTATTATGAAAGCCTGGATATTTCGCAAAGCAAAAAAATTTTTTATCTCTGTTTTTCTTTACCAAAAAAAATAATAAATGCAGCCGACGAGCTTAATAATTTTTTAAAAAGCAGCTATGAGCAGTGAGGAAAATTTTATTGAAGGGATTCATTTTTATTACGATGAAAATAATTTTCTTGTGTTTACAGAAAAGTATCTTTTGCAAAGAGGCAACTGCTGTGGAAATGGATGCAGGCATTGTCCATACAATTATAAAAACGTGGCAGAGCCGTTAAAAAGTGATTTATTAAAAAAGAAAAACAGCCGTTAAAAAAATTACGGCTGCTTTAAAAATAAAATTTCATAGCTATTAATATTGCTTACCTGGCACCAAAGCGCTTGCATCATTATTTAAAACTTCCATATTCATCATTCCGTTTTTTTCAAACCTTACTGCATAGTTAAATTGTTGTGGCATCGCTGCATTAGCGCCTGTTCCCATTTGATTCATGGTAGAATCATGAGTAGTCATTGTTGAATCATGATTCATCAGTGATGAATCGGGCATTACTTTTATGGAAGTAATATCATATACCGTGTTTCCATATCTTTCCTTCACTTTTGAAACTATATCGGCTGGTACATAGCTTTCCAATACCGGAAGCGCCGCATATCCGCGCATTCCAGGCATGTTGTTCATGAATGAACTGTCCATTCGATTGTTATTATTCATTGAATTATTATTCATCATGGATGAACTATCCATTCTATTATTATTATTATTCATTGAATTATTATTCATCATGGATGAACTGTCCATTCGATTATTGTTATTGTTGTTCATCATGGATGAGCTGTCCATCAGGTTTGTATTATTAGTTGGCGGAAGTGTATCCATGTTTTTTTTATTCATATTAGTAGTATCGGTGGGCGTTTGTGCAAATACAAAGCAATACATGCAACAAAAAAACAAAGACATGATTAGCGTTTTCATAAAATTAAATTTTAGATATTTTTATAATGTTGCGCAAACAATTCTTATGCCGCTAATTTTATATGGGGCGAAAAGATTGTTTCTGTGCGCAGGTGGTCTCACTAAAACAATCTAATTTTAAACTTAGTACAATAAAAATACAATTGGGAAAGCGGGGTATCAGTAAAAAAATTGTAGAAAAATTTGTTGAATTTGTTTCTCAGATAAGAAAAAATGAACCCCCCCCTCCTTATTTTTTTAATAAGTATTCTATTAAAAATGACCGGAAAAATTTCTAAAAAGAGGCCATCAAAAAATGAAAAGCCTCGTACCATCACAAAGCAATACAGTTTTTTTGAAGATGTGTATGCAGTGGCAAGGCAAATTCCAAAAGGCAGAGTTACTTCTTATGGCGCCATTGCCAATTACCTGGGCACAAAACTTTCTGCACGAATGGTGGGCTGGGCGATGAATGCTGCGAGTGCTGCAAAGCCCAAAGTTCCGGCACATCGTGTGGTAAACCGTAATGGAATGCTGACTGGTAAAGCGCATTTTGCAACGCCTACACTTATGGAAGAATTATTAGCAAAAGAAAAGGTAAAAGTGGAAAAGGATACCGTTGTTAATTTTAAAAAATTATTTTGGGATCCTTATGAGGAATTGGGATTGTGAATAAAATTTTTTAAAAAATAAATTATTAAATGTAGTACTGCCTTATCATTAAATAAACCGTTACTCCACTTATAGCAACATACAGCCAGATGGGCCATGTAATTTTTGCCAGTTTTTTATGCCTTTCATAATTTCCCGATAAAGCCCGGTATGCTGTAAACAAAATAAACGGAAGAATAATTCCTGCAAGCGGAATATGTGTGGCAAGAATGCAATAATAAACATACCGTATGTTACCTGCCCGAATTTTTTCTGCACTGCTCAAAATATTATCATGATTAATATCTCCAAATTTTGTATCGCCACTTAATAAATGATGGCAGATGTAAGAAAGCAAAAAAAGAAATGAAAGTACAATGGCAGTAAGCATTATTTTTTTATGCAAATAAAATTTTTTATTCTTCACGGCAATTAAGGCGGCTATTAATAATAGAGCAACTATTGAATTGATGATGGCATTTATTGTAGCAAAAATGTGCGGATCAAAACCTAAATGTATATTGAGTTTTATTTCTGCAAGAAATGCAACGGCAATAAAAACAAGTACAGAAATTATCCAAATCAGTAAGGTAGCTTTTTTGTCATTAGGCTGTAGAACAGGCTCTGGTAGCTGGTTTGGAGAAATGAATTGCATTAATTTAATTTATGTATTCTGGCTTCAGCTGTTTGTAAAAAGGCCTTTCAAAAATTGACCGAAAGTTTGCTTATTATTTTTTTCAAGCATTAATAAAGGAATATCTCTTACTAATTTTTTTTGAGCAGTGGAATCAAAACCATTGTACCATCCTCTTACCACTCTTTGCTTATCGAGCAGGAAAAAATCTTCTGTATGTATAAAAGCGGTATCTACATTTACATCAGCAATGTTGGCTTTTATTTCTTTAATCCCGAAATTATAAATGCTATCTCTGTTGCCGGTAAGCAACCACCAATTATCAGGATCTACATTAAATTTCTTTGCCCATTTTCGTAATTCAGGAACTGAGTCATGAACGGGATCAACAGAAATAGAAATGAATTGAACGATTGAATCATTTTCGCCGGTGAAAGAATTTTGCAATCGCTTCATTGATTTGGCAAGGCGCGGACAAATAGAAGGACAGCGTGTAAAAAAGAAATCAAGCACAATAATTTTTCCTTTTAAATCAGCCAAAGAAACTTTTTTACCAAACTGATTGGTAAATTTCATATTACTTACATGATGCCAGACGGTATCGTAGATATCTTTGCCATTTTTTTTCGAAACGTTTACACTATCATAAAAATATCGCCCGGGCATTTGTGTATCCCTTTGGCTGTAATAGCTTACCAGCAAGTATCCTACCGCGGGAAGCAATATGGCAAGCATTAATGCAAAAAACGCCTTTCTTTTCATTATCGCAGGTTTATAAAACAAAAAACCATCACTAACGGCGATGGCTAAACGAAATTATTTTTAAAAAATGAACAATAAATTATTATTAATTTTTTTCTCCTTCTTTTATAGCAGGTGTAGCTGCAGGATGTTGTTGTACATTCTCAATACTGGGATGACTTCCTGCATCCGTATTTCTCAAATTTTTAAAACTGTTGCCATCATAAATGAATGCAAAGATAAACCATATAAAAGACAATGCAGGAACAGCAAGCGACATAATAAGATTTCGTACTTCATCGCCCAAATGCATAAAAATGGAAATAATATAGAATGCTTTTGCCAAAGTGAGAATGCATATGGTTCCTTTTAGTGCCAATACTAAATGCTCATTGTAATTGGCGTTTAATTCAATGTTATAAATCGTCAATCCAAGTGCTAGCTCTAAGATGGTAAGAACAAGTAATATCCAAAAAGCTTTCCAAATTCTTTTCACCTGTGCCTTGTTATGTTCCGGATCAATGGCATGGGCTGTGGTAATTGCAGACATATTTTTTCAGTTTCTTTTAATAAAAATAGTAGAGTAAGTTTTAAAAATTCTTTTTAGATTAAATAAAAACAAAGGAATACAAAAACCCAAACGAGATCAACGAAATGCCAGTAAAGGCCGGCTTTTTCAATCATTTCATAATGGCCGCGTTTTTCAAAATGGCCGAGTCTTGTTTTTGTGAGCATAATACTGTTGATGATAACGCCTGTGAAAACGTGAAAACCATGAAACCCGGTGATACCAAAAAAGTACCCTCCAAACGCCACAGGCCCGGGCGTTGCTACCATTTCTCCATGAAATAAAACTTTCGGCCCCCATGGATTGTGGCTTACGGTAGTTCCCCAATATTGTATAGCTCCATCCACTAATACTTTATGATGGCCGGTAATAAGCCCCGTCCATTCCCACGCCTGAGAACCCAAAAAGCAAAGACCGCCAAGTATCGTTAATGCCAACCATTTTTCTACTCCTTTCTTGTTCATTTTATGCCCTTCATGCACTGCCAGTACCATTGTAACAGAGCTGAAGATAAGAATGAACGTCATCAAACTTACAAATGCAAGCGGTAGGTTAGCCTCTGTGAAAGGAAACTCATTAAATACATAATTATGATTAACCCAATAATTAAGGCTGAACCGAATGGAGCCGTAAGAAATTAAAAATGCCCCGAAGGTAAATGAGTCGCTCATTAAAAAATACCACATCATTAGCTTCCCGTAGCTAACATTGAAAGGGCTTCTTCCGCCGCCCCACAAGTGCGTTTTGGTTCGTGCCAGCGCTGTTTCCATTTATTTTTTTTAAAGATGGTTACAAAAATAAATTAATTGCTCAATTGTTGTATGCTTAATTGTCAATACCTCTTTCCGGTAATTCTTAAACTCTTCTATCCATAATTTTCATATTGAGCCATTTTCAAATTTTCAAATTGTATTATCGTATCATTACTAAAAATAATAATAAATAAATCCATAGCAGATCTACAAAATGCCAATAGGTATTCATAAGATCAACAGGAACGATGTTATAATTTTTTCTCTTTACGTTATATGCCTTTATCAACACAACCAATAGCGCTATCACGCCACCTAATACATGCACGGCATGCAACCCTACAATAATATATAAAAATGAGAACGATACATTTTTGGTAAGTGTAATGCCGGAATGCCATAATTGTGTAAAGCCAATGTATTGTAAACAAACAAATATCACTCCCAATACAAGCGTTGAAGCAAGCCAAAGCCTGTATTGTTTCATTTCTCTTCTGCGAAAACAATTACGACTTAATATAATTGTTATACTACTTATAATAATTACTGCTGTTGAATACCAGAAAATTTTAGGTAACTGAAATGAAATCCAGTTGGCCATATTGCGTTTCACAATGTAAGCGCTCGTGAAGCCGGTAAACATCATTACAATACTTGCCAGTGCAACCCACAAAGTGAATTTGTGTGGATGTATTTTGTTTTTTTGTTCCTTCATCACAGCTATCATAAATTATCTTTTCTAAAGTAACCTAATTTTATTCATTTTAAAACTTACAGAGCGTTGTTAATTATATTTTATCAAATAAAAGAGATAAAAAAACTACCACCAAGTAAAAATATGATCCGAACATTACTCTGCGAGCTGCTTGTACATTGGTTTTTGTAAATAATCTTATGCTTAAGTACACCATAGAAAGATTACAGGCAAGTATTATCCAAAATGAAGTTACTCCGCTTATATGTGCATAAAAAGGGAGCATTCCTACGGGTATCATCAGCATCGAATAAACAACTGATTGAAGCGCTGTAAATTTCGTGGGGCCTTCAGTGCCCGGCAATAATTTGAAGCCGGCTCTTGCATAATCTTTATGAGCCACCCATGCTATCGCCCAGAAATGTGGAAACTGCCATAAAAATTGAATGCCGAATAATATCCATCCTCCCATGCCCAATTTTCCAGTTGCTGCCACCCATCCAATTAGGCATGGTAATGCCCCCGGAAATGCACCAACTAAAACGGAAATTGAATTTATTTTTTTTAGCGGTGTATATACAAATGCATACAATAATAAACTACATAAGCCCAAGGCAGCGCTTGGCCAATTAAAATAAAAGCCCATTAAAAGAATTCCTGTTATTCCCGTAATAATTGCAAAAGCCCATGCTTCATTTTCATGCATCCTTCCTGCCGCTACAGGTCGGCTTGCCGTTCTTTTCATTAATGCATCCGTATCTTTCTCAACCGTTTGATTTATGGCATTTGCCGATCCTGTGATCAACATTCCCGCAACAAATAATAAAAGAACTTCAATAAAATTGAATTGTATATGGGGCGCAAGCAAATAACAAACTACGCAGCTAAACACAACTGTAAAGCTTAAAGTAAATTTTATAAGCTGAAAATAATCTTTCACCTTACTTGCCAATGCAAACGAAGCTGAATTTGATACACTAGTGGCCACATTGTTCATCTAAAAATTCTATTTTAAAAAGCCCTGAATATTCTTCAGGGCATATTATAATTTACAATTCTTTGTCATTAAAAGATGCCCTTTCAATTAATGACGATTCTCATTTTCTCCCACTGGCTCTGTTTGTGGAATAAAATCTCTTCCATCTTTGCCGTAATCGTACGGCCAGCGATACACTTCAGGAATTTCACTTATCCAGTTTCCATGTCCCGGCCTTATGGGTGTAGTCCATTCCAAAGTGGTGGCGCCCCAGGGATTGGGAGTGGTAACTTTTCTTCCTTTAAATATTGAATAAAAGAAATTGAAAATAAATAATAATTGAGTTGCAAAAACTATCAAAGCTACCACACTTATAAATTCATTAAGCCCTCCAAACATCTTGAAAGATTCCCAATTACTAAAATCATAATAACGCCTTGGCATGCCTGCTAACCCTTCATAATGCATTGGCCAAAAGATGCAATAAGCCCCGGCAATCGTTATCCAAAAATGGATATAAGAAAGTGTATTATTCATATACCTTCCAAACATTTTGGGGAACCAATGATACACGCCCGCAAACATTCCAAACATAGATGCTACGCCCATCACCAGATGAAAGTGTGCTACTACAAAATACGTGTCGTGCAAATGAATATCTAATGAAGAATTACCAAGCCAGATGCCGGTAAGCCCCCCGGATATAAATAAACTTACAAACCCAATTGCAAAAAGCATCCCCGGTGTAAACCGAATGCTTCCTTTCCATAATGTAGTAAGCCAATTAAATACTTTAATGGCCGAAGGCACCGCAATTAATAAAGTAAGCAATACAAAGAATGAACCCAGGAAAGGATTTAATCCCGTTACAAACATGTGATGTGCCCATACCATAAATGATAATGCAGCAATTGCAAAAAAGGATCCTACCATTGCCATATATCCAAAGATGGGCTTTCTTGAATTGACCGATATAACTTCTGAAGTGATACCCATTGCCGGTAAAGCAATAATATACACTTCAGGATGGCCCAAAAACCAAAATAAGTGTTGAAATAAAATAGGGCTTCCTCCTTCATTTGGCAAAATTTTTCCCCCAATTACAATATCGCTTAAAAAGAAACTAGTACCCAGATGACGATCAAACAATAATAATACAACTGCTGATAATAATACCGGGAAAGATAATACTCCAAGAACCGCCGTAAAAAATAAAGACCAGATGGTTAATGGCAGTCGGGTCATGCTCATTCCTTTGGTACGCATGTTAAGGATAGTGGTGATATAATTTAAACCTGCAAGCAATTGAGAAATGATAAACAGCCCCATAGAAGCAAGCCACATATCCATACCTGTTTTGGAGCCACTCATTGCATCACCTAAAGCGCTTAAGGGGGGATAAATCGTCCATCCGCCGCTTGCTGGTCCCGTTTGTAAAAACAAAGAACAAAACATAACAATGGATGCAGAAAAGAAAAACCAGTACGATAACATATTTAAAAACGGAGACGCCATATCTCTTGCGCCAACCTGCAAGGGAATTAAAAAGTTGGCAAATGTTCCGCTTAATCCTGCGGTTAATACAAAGAATACGAGAATAGTTCCGTGCATGGTAACTAATGCATAATAAAATTCAGGATCGAGCTTGCCGCCTGGCGCCCAATGGCCTAATAGATCCTGCAAAAAAGGAAAGGTAGAATCGGGATAACCTAATTGCAAACGGAATATTACTGAGAATAAGCCCCCAATCAAAGCCCATATTATTCCGGTAATAAGAAATTGCCTGGAGATAATTTTATGATCCTGGCTAAAAATATATTTTGTAATAAAAGATTGTTTGTGATGATGCACATGAGCAGCGTGGCCTAAATCGTGCACCACCAGCGATTGTTCATGCGAAACTTCTTCGTTATTCATAATGATATTTTTTTATAGCCAAAGGCTGAAATTTATTTTTTAATATTTTGTGCTACTGTTTTAGCAGTTGAATCAGATGCCGGTTTTTTATCCGGATCTAATTCGGGAAAAGCTTTATAATATTCGGGTTTTTGAGTTGCCATGTATGCATCAAACTCAGCTTGTGTTTCTACGATTATTACTCCACGCATACCAAAATGTCCCTTTCCACACAATTGATCGCAGGCAATTTCATAAGTAAAATCAGGGTTACCGGTTTTTTCTTTCATTTGCGCCGTAGTATAAATGGGCGTAAACCACATGGTAGTGGGCGTTCCCGGCACGGCATCCATTTTCATACGAAATGCAGGTAGCCCTACATCGTGTATTACATCCTGCGAATTTATTACCAGCTTTACAGGTCTGTTTACAACAACATGCATGGTAGTTGTTACATGAATATCATCATGGCTGGCCGCATCGGCCCAGTCAACCCCAAGTGGATTGTTTTTGGCAGGGTCGGTAAGTTTATAATATTTTCTGCCTAACATACCATCTTTACCCGGATATCTTATTTCCCATCCAAATTGATGGCCGGTTATTTCAATGAGTTGAGATCCTTTCGGTGCAGCAGATGTAAATTGAAACCAATACTTTAAACCAAACACTACTAATACGGTTAATACAATTGCCGGAATCCCCGTCCAGATCAATTCTAATTTATTACTATGGGTAAAATATAACGGCTTCTTTTTATCACTTTCCTGGTAGCGAAATGAAAACCAAAATAATAATATTTGCGTTGCAAAAAAAACTGCGCCAGTTACTGCAATAGTTATCCAAAGCATGGTATCAATATTTTTTCCTTCGGCGGAAGCGGCGCCCTGTGGAAATAAAGTTTTTGGATAATAAAGTTTATTGCAATACCATACGCCTATAAGTCCGGCTACCAAAAAGGCAATCATAAAAAATCCATTTACTTTATTATTTTGTCTCCTGGATTTTTCTTCACCCTTTAATACGCTTACATATTCACTTGCCTTTGATATCTGAAAAATAATCAGAAAAAAAAGTACAATGATCGCTATCAAAAAAAAGTCAGTCATGATTCTTTGTTTTCTCCAATGTAGCCGTTAAACACAGGCGCAAAGGTACTTTTGAATTATTTTAAAATTTATAAAATTCTATTGTTTATATTTTATTTTTTTATTCAATTTATCTTTCAATATTATGTGTGATGTACAACGCTTTCTTTCAGGAAAGGGTCATTCATGGCTGTCATTGGAGTTGTAGAGGCAAAGCGTCCCACACGCCACATGATTAATCCAAGAAATCCAATCGGAATTCCAAACTCAAACCAACTTAGGTGCGGATGAAACTTTACTGTTCCGGGCATTACCATTATATAAAAATCAATCCAATGTCCAAAAAGAATGAGTATGCACATAAAAGTTACAATTGTATAATTACGCTTGGTAGCTTTTTTCATAAATATTAAAATAGGACAAACAAAATTTAAAATAATGTTTAAATAAAATAACCCTTCGTAAGGCCCCTGTAATCTTATTTTAAAGTAAATGGTTTCTTCAGGAAGGTTGCCGTACCATATTAAAAGAAATTGTTCAAACCATAAGTAAGTCCAGAAAATTGAAAAGGCAAACATATATTTTCCCAAATCCTGTAGATGCTCCTGTGTAACAAACTCAAGCTGCCCCTGGTTTTTGAAATAAATTACAAAAATAGTAATTAATGCAATGCCCGAAACAAAAGTGCTTCCAAAGGTGTACCAGCTAAACATTGTACTGAACCAAAGAGGTTCCATGCTCATTATCCATAGCCACGGAATAATAGAACCCACCGTAAGTCCAAACATAATAATATAAAATGACGCCCATATTGTATTTCGGTTAAACCATTTTTTGCCGGTGGCATAATCCATAGTTCCCATTTGGTCGGCTTCTTTACTAAAGGCTCTTAATTTTATACTTACTAATGACCAGAAACCAATGCATATAATTGAAGCAATAATATAAAAGGTTGGATTTAAAAATCCTGATTTGCCCTGAAGCGCTTTACTGTTTTTTACAATTCCCGGATCTGTCCATGGATAAATATCGCCCCGCTGGCCAAATATCACGCATAACATTACAACAAATGTTATAACTCCTATTATAGGAACGGCCGATGAAAGCGCTTCGGTTACACGGCGGAAAGAAGTTTGCCAGCCCGACATAGCCAATATAGATATAACAATAAAAAATGTGGCAATATTCACTAAAAATAACCAGAACATACAGTTTTGCATCATCACAGCCCAAAAACGTGTGCTGTTTAAATTTTCGCCATTTGCACCGGCAAAAGGATTTAAAAAAATAAAACCTAATATTAAAGTAATCAATCCAATTGCCATAAATAGGGTTGACCATTTTTTATACCCTGCCGAAACTGTATATTGATTATCCATTAATAAAAAATATTTTTAGAATTAATTTTTATTTTTTTATAGTTGTAGAATCTTTCGCAGCTGTGCCAGAAGATTTTGTAGAATCTGAGGCTGCGCTGCCTTTTAATTGTTGCGATTTTACATATTGTATTACCATCCACCTTTGTTCACGTGTAAGCTGCGATGCATAGCTTCCCATATTATTTTTACCATAAGTTACCACATGAAACATAGTGCCTACCGGCATTTCCACATACTGCTTCAATGTAAGATTGGCTACTGCCGGTATTTTTCCGCCAGTTGATAGCGGGCCTTGTGCATCCAATTTTGGCCCATGGCAAATGGCGCAATTAATATTAAATAACCTTTGCGCTTCCGCCATTTGAATCGTATCAAGCGGTGGTAAAGGATCTTTTATCTGAGCGCTCATCTTATATCCGTTGGAATCATTGGGCAAAGGGTATGGAAACAGATCGCCTCTTCTTATAGTTCCTTCCACAGGATAAGGAATATAATTTATATTTTCATTTTTTAAATTATTAGAGTCGTAAGCTTCAAACGCCCTGCTGTAAGCCATATCAGGCATATAAGTATAATTGGGCTCACGTTTACCACCACAGCTCTCGAAAACAATTGCAACGATTGTTATTGATACAAATGCCAAAATAATTTTTATTCTTTTCATATAATTTATAAACTTCATCAAAAATTTTTCACTCGTAAACAAATTAAACTTTTAAAGCACTATCAACTTTCTAAACAATTTTTTTTAGTATCCCACTTCTTCCGTTTTATACAATTTCTGTTCTCTGTCATATCTTCCAAACCACCATCCATCTTCAGCTTCCTGAACGTTTATATCGAAGGCACCATTATTATGTAAAAAACTTTGCACTTCGGTTTCATTTGTCTTTGAGGTACATTCAATCACCATTACCATTAGATCGTCAGTTGATCTAAGGTTAAAGTGATGCTTTTTTACTCCGGGCATCATTTTACAAAGCCAGCAAAACGTCCACACCATTCCTACTGCTGATAATAATACCGTAAGCTCAAATGTAATGGGAATAAACGCCGGTAGCGGAAAATGTGGTTTACCGCCAATATTCAAAGGCCAGTCTGTTGTGAATATCCAACTCATACCACCTAAAGCGATGCTGGTTCCGGTAATGCCATAAATAAAACCCATTGTATGAAGACTTGTTTCCCGCAAACCCAACGCATGATCAAGGCCATGAATCGGGAATGGAGTATAAACGTCATGAATTTTATATCCTGCTTTTCTTACATTTTTTACAGCAGGAAATAAAACCTTTTCATCGTCAAAAGCGCCTACAATAAATTTTTTTCTCATATAATTGCCTCCTTCAAATCCCGAAGCATCGGGACTTTTAAAGTGTATTATTACTATTTAAGATTTCCGTTATTTTTTTCACTATAAATATTTAAAGCCTTTGAAAGTCCTCTCATCGGAGGAATTAGGTGGCCTTAATGCACATGTTCCACTTCTTCTATATAAAATTTTTCCGTATCCATTTTTTCCATTGGTGTCATTTTCTTTTTATAATTTTCACCACTGGTTTTTAATATAGCTTTAATTTCTGCCACAGCAATTACCGGGAAATATTTCGAAAATAAAAGATAGAGAGTAAAGAAAAGCCCGAATGTACCTAAATAAAACCCGACTTCCCAAATGGAAGGGCTGTAATAAGTGCTCCATGATGCCGGAACATAATCCCGATATATAGAAGTAAAAATAATTACAAACCGCTCGAACCACATACCAATATTTACCAGCACCGCCATAAAGAAGGTAAAGGTTACATTCCTTCTTAATTTTCTTGACCAGAAAAGCTGTGGTGAAACAACATTGCAAAACATCATACCATAATATGCCCACCCATAAGGGCTAAAAATATTTACGCGGCTTTGGCGAAAAGCCCACCATTCATTTGGATTTTGGCTATACCAGGCAATAAACAATTCGGATATGTATGCAAAACCAACAATAGAACCGGTAAGCACAATTATTTTATTCATGGCTTCAATATGCCCTATAGTAATATAATCTTCAAGATGCATCACTTTTCTGGATATTATCAAAAGTGATTGCACCATAGCAAATCCTGAAAATATAGCCCCGGCAACAAAATAAGGCGGGAATATAGTTGTATGCCATCCGGGAATTACGGATGTGGCAAAATCCATAGATACTATTGTGTGCACAGATAATACAAGAGGAGTGGCTAAGCCTGCTAAAACCAATGCAAGGCTTTCGAGGCGCTGCCAGTGTTTGGTGCTGCCCGTCCATCCAAAAGCAGTTAAGCCATAAAAGAATTTCCTGAATTTTGTTTTAGCCCTGTCACGAACAGTTGCCAAATCCGGCAATAAACCTGTGTACCAGAATAATAATGAAACAGTAAAATAAGTTGATACTGCAAATACATCCCACAATAAGGCTGAATTAAAATTAGGCCAAAGAGGGCCGCGGCTATTCGGATAAGGAAACATATAAAAAGCAACCCATACACGGCCTACGTGAAATACCGGAAACATGCCAGCGCATATAACTGCAAATATCGTCATCGCTTCCGCAGCCCTGTTTACGCCTGTTCTCCAGCCCTGCCTGAAAAGTAAAAGAATTGCAGAAATTAAAGTACCGGCGTGCCCGATACCAATCCACCAAACAAAGTTAGTGATAGCCCAGCCCCAACCGGCTGTATGATTTACATTCCATTGACCAATGCCATACGTTACTTCTCTATACACAGAATACACCCCAAAAAGCAACAGGGCAATTGCAACAAAAAAACCGATCCACCAAAGTCTTCCTGGTTTTGATTCAATCGGACTTATTATATCTTCTGTTACCTGGTGATAATCTTTATCTCCATCTATCAGAGGTTCCCTTAGTTGCGATTCGTATTTTAATAATGACATATTCTAAATAAGCTTTTGCTACTGTTTGAATGTTGTAATTTTCCAAATTAAATTTTAACTGATCCTTGTTAGCTTACTTCCTACTTCCCTTTCTGTATTTCTTATTTTTTCCAAATAATTTATATTAGGAAGCGTGTGCAAATCTTCCAGCACATAAAATTTTCTCAGCTTTTGTTCTTTCATTCTTAACTGGGCAATTTTACTTTCTTTATCATTTACATTCCCAAACAAAATTGCATGGGTAGGGCAAGCCTGCATGCAAGCCGTTTGCACTTCCAAATCTCTAAGCGTTCTGTCTTCTTTTTTTGCATTTAATTTTCCTAACTGGCAACGCTGAATGCAAAAATTACATTTTTCCATCACACCTCGTGAGCGAACAGTTACATCTGGATTCAAAACCATACGCATCAAATCTTGATCAAGCTCAGTAGTTGTTGGAGAAAGAATTCCCCTCTGGTTATCGGGAAAACTATCAGCGCCATTATAATCGGCCCAGTTAAAACGGCGTACTTTATATGGACAGTTGTTTGCACAATATCTTGTACCAATACAACGGTTATAAACCATTTGATTAATGCCTTCACTGCTATGATTAGTTGCAGATACGGGACACACGTTTTCACAAGGAGCATTATCACATTGCTGGCAAGTCATTGGTTGAAAAACAATATCAGGATTTTGTGGATCGCCAGTAAAATATCTGTCAATGCGAATCCATTGCATATCGTGATACCGCATAACTTCATGTTTGCCTACAGTAGAAATATTATTTTCTGCAACACAAGCCACAGTACAGGCGGAGCAGCCAATGCAGGAGTTGAGGTCTATGCTCATTCCCCATTTAATTCCCGGCTTCTCAAATGTGGGATATAATGTGGCATCTCGCTGAAAGTTTTCGCCGAACCTGCTCAATTCTTCTTCTATTTCTCCGCTCATTTCATCTGGTCGTTCAATAAAATTAGCAAGAGTTGTTTCTCTTACGACCGGCCTTCCTTCGGTGATTTGATGAACTTGTGTTTGTGCAATAGGATATTTATCCCCTGTTTTTTCTATGGTTACCGGCGCAGAATAAATAACAGAAGTTCCATTATACACTGCGAATGGATAAATATTTACACCTACTCCGCTTGCGGCAGGGCCAATATATTCTGTCGTTTTTTCTTTATTAATACTTTGCCTTCCATAACCTACTGCAATTGCAATTACGTTCGGATGAATACCCGGCATAATAAGTATAGGAATATTTAAAGATTTTCCGTTGCTGGTAATTTTGATAACAGGCTTTTCAGGATGTATTTCATATTTATCCATATCATGCCTGTTGAAAATATCTACATCAAATAATGATTTTCCCATTTGTGGAGATATCATTGCATAATTATCCCAGGTAGCTTTTGAAATAGGGTCGCTTACTTCCTGCAGCCATGCATTATTTGCACGACTTCCCGTCCCTACAGAAACATTTTGGTATAAAACCATTTCAATATCCGCTCCTTTAATATTAGCAATTTTAGAAGCGGCATCGGAAACATTGCCTGAAAAAGGGGTGCTTTGTAAAACCGGCGTTAATACAACCGGGATTGGTTTTTGTGAAGTAGAATCTTGCTTAAGTGATGAAGAGTCTGATGCGAATGATGATGCCGTTACTCCTGCGGTTGCAGAAGTTAGATCAGATACATTTACAAATGTTGATTGCGTTTTAAGTGTGCCATTTTCACATACACCATCCTGAACAAACTTTTCAAAATTAGTAATACCTCCTAATTTATTTATCCAGTAATTTCTGAAATAAGTTTCGTAATCATTTGCATTGCCGGTAAGCTTTAATAAAGAACTTTCAAACTGCCTTGTTTTAAAGAGCGGATGAATGAGTGGTTGTATTACGCTAAAATAATTTGTTTGCGGCTCGGCGTCTCCCCAGCATTCCAGCCAGTGATGGGATGGAATTATATACTTACATAATTCAGTTGTTTCATCCATCTTCTCGCTGTACGAAACCGTGAAGGGGCATTTTTTTATTCCTGCAATAAATTTATCTGCGGCAAAAAAACTGTATGCCGGATTAGCGCCATAAACAAATAAACCTCCTACATTTCCTGCATTCAGGTCTTCGGTGAGATTAATAATATCTGCGTCTATGCCTTGCCGGTAGTTCACTGTTGTTCCCCAGTCAATCGTTTTACCATTTGCTCCAATGGCTTCGTTTATAGCATTTACTATTATTTGAATATTAGTATCATTGCTTCCGCAAACTACCAATGCAGCCCCCTTATTTGCAGAAAGATCTGCAGCAACTTTTTTAATTCCTTCAGCAACTTTTGCAGACACTGTAGCAGACGTGCCCCCACCTAAAGCGCCTAATAATGCCAACGCAACAGCGCCGGTTTCAGAGGGTTTATGTAAATAACGTTCATCCGCGCTGGCTCCTGTAATGCTATAATGGCTTTCAAACTGGTAATGCTTGCTCATAGCAGGTTTCTCTACATTAATCTTACGATTTTGAACATATTGCTTTGCAAAAACAACAGGGCTTAACCATGTGGTTAAAAAATCTGCTCCAAGGCTTACAATTATTTTTGCATTTTCAAAATGATAATTAGGAATTGCTTTTTTACCATAAGAGGCCTGATTGGCCATAATCAATCCATTATAAGAAACCGCATCATATTGTACATGACGACTACCGGAATATTTCGCAAGAAACTCGGTAATAATTTGTTTGGTAGTTGATGAGGTAACCGTAGAAGTTAATAAAACAAATGGCTTGCCCGCATTAGCTGCAATACCGTCTGCAATCATTTTATCAATGGCTTCAAATGTTGCTTCTTTACCATTGGCTTGCGGATAACGAAGCCGGGTAGTATCATATAAATCTAACACGGAAGACTGGCATTGTGCGGAGGTGCCGCCATTGGTAAGCAAAGAGAGATCATTTCCTTCAATCTTAATTGGCCGTCCTTCTCTTTGCTTCACCACCACTGGTATTACATCACCATCATTTATATAAGTAGATGCATAATAATTAGGAACACCCGCTAACATATCATCGGGCTTATTAAGAAACGGAATTGTTTTGCGCACAGGCATCTGGCAACTGGCCGCCAATGCTGCAGCAGCAGTGCTGAAGCCCATGTATTTCAAAAAATCCCTGCGCGGAGTTTTAGCATTAAAAATACTTTCATTAGCTAAGTCTTCAAAAGGAAGCTCTTCTTTGAATTCATTTTTCAACTTCTTTTGCTCTGCTTCATTTTGATTAAGCTCGCCAAAATTTTGCCAATACTTTTTTTCCATAATATTCTTAATGTGCTAATTAGCTAATGTGCCAATTAGCCAATTTTTTAAATCCAAAATATTAATACGAATACATAATTATTTATCAATTCAAATCATCTTAGTTTCTTTTCATTAGCTTATTAGCACATTGGCTAATTAGCTAATTTCTTAATTACAGAACATTTATCAATTCCAATCATTTTAGTTTTATTTTCATTAGCGCATTAGCATCTTGGCTAATTAGCTAATTAATAGTGGCACTTCATACATTCCGTTCCACCAATTTTTTCTACAGTTATGCTATCGTATTTATGATTTTTTATATCCTCATGAAATTTTTCATAAATGCTGTAAAATTTATTTCCGTGTCCCTGGTCATCATTAAACTGTACATTAGTTGTGCGATGGCAATTGATACACCATCCCATACTTAAATCTGCAAACTGTTTTACCTGATTCATATTTTGAATTTCGCCATGACAGGTTTGGCATTGTACACGCCCCACTTTTACATGCTGCGAATGATTAAAATATACAAAGTCGGGCAGGCTGTGAACCCTTACCCATTCAATAGGATGGCCTGGTTTATCATACGTTTTTGTATTGGGATTCCATCCGGCATATTGATACAGCTTTGCAATTTGCGCATTGGCATTTACCGGGCTTCCGTCTTCTCTTACCAAAGGTTTTCCGCCATAATCTTTTATTGACTTATGGCAATTCATACAAACATTTACAGTAGGGATATTTGCATGCCTGCTATCCTGCGCGCCGGTATGGCAGTACAGACAACTGATTTGATTATCGCCTGCATGAACTTTATGGGAATAATAAATAGGTTGTTCTGGTTGATAACCCTGATCGCGACCCAATCCCATGGCTCCTTGCACTAATAAATAACCTCCGAATAAAAAGATTACTATTACCAGCAGCAACAAATAAGATTTGTTTCTGTAAAAAGGAACAGGCGGCATAGATTTTATCCCTTCTTTTTCATCAGTAAGTTTTCTAAGATTGCTGTTTACCTGCAACAATACAAAACCAATAACAGCTAATATTAAAGTAAGTATTCCGTACAAAAGGGAGTTATCAGTTTGCGGCTGTGTTACCGGGCCTTCGGGTGTTCCGCCGGGTTTTTGATAATTATTTGCATATTCAAGAATGGCGTCAATATCGGCTTTGGATAAATCGGGAAATGGAGTCATCACTACATTTCCAAATTGCGATTTCAGCTTCATGGCATACGGATCGGTATTAACCATTACAGAAGTATTGGGAACCCATTTATATACCCAATCTTTTGATGGCTCCCTGTCTCTTGCACCTTTTAGCGCAGGGCCTACGTAAGCCTCAAGTGGTTTATGGCAACTGGAGCAATTTGCTTTAAATAATGCTTCACCATCTGCTGCAAACAAAACTTCCTGAGAAGAAAGTAACGTAAGAAAAAAAAGTATCGCGGTTGTTTTAAGAAAAATCCTGGTGAGTTGGTTCATACAATTAGTACCTGTATCTTGATAATGGAAAAATTTCTTTATTGGCTGCAAAAATAAGGCAGTATGTTGACAAACTGTTAACATTTTTTATTTTTTTTTAGCCTTGCCCGGCTTAGGTTTCAGGCGATTTTATCATTATTGTCAGATGAATGACATTTCAATTTATAAAAATTGAATAAAAAAAATTTTAGCCTCCACAAACTATTTCAATAGTAAAATGCATCTTTGATGTGTACAATTTTTTTTTACAATCAAAAAAAATTATCGAATAAAAATTATTCGGCAGGGATAATGAAAGATACACAACACATTGCCATTTTTGCTTCCGGCGCCGGAAGCAATGCACAAAAAATTATTGACTATTTTAAAAATTCAGATAAAATAAAAGTCGGTTTAATTGTATGCAATAATCCCACTGCCGGTGTTTTAAAAATTGCTGCCCATGAAAACATTCCTTTTTTATTGATAGAAAAAAAAAGGCTGAACGATACGGGCTACGTTTCAGAATTAAAAAATTATCAAATAAACTTTATAGCGCTCGCAGGTTTTTTATGGAAAATTCCTTCCGTATTAATTAATGCATTTAAAAATAAAATCATAAACATACATCCTGCTTTATTGCCTGCGTATGGCGGCAAAGGCATGTATGGAGACGCCGTGCATGAAGCCATCATCGCTGCCAAAGAAAAGCAAAGCGGCATTACCATTCATTATGTTGATGAAAAATATGATCATGGAAAAATAATTTTTCAAACAACATGCTCCGTTAATGATGATGAAACCGCCGAAAGCCTTGCAAAAAAAATACATCAACTGGAACATGCCTTTTATCCAAAAGAAATTGAAAAATTATTACAATAAGTTTTCACGCAAAAGACGCTACTAAGTTTGAAAAGAAAATAGTTGCATTTTAAAAAAGAAATGAGATTCAATAACGATAATAGTTATACAAAAAAGGGAATCTTGTTATTTTTATTTTCGTGTATGCGCTACCGTTAGTTAAAAACAATGATACAGTTATATTTAACTCCAGAAATAAATTTTCAAACAGGCAACCAATACAGCAATGCTTTTAGAATAACATATCGTTCTTCTGTTTAATCTTTTTAAGTGAGTGCGCAAAGTGAGATTCTTTCTTTCAATATGATTGGTATTGTATATTTTCGATTGATGAATTTCACAAGGATAGATGTATTGATTTGCGGCAGGCATCCATTGTTTTTATAATGGCTCATAAAAGTTTTACTGCAACCTTTGCACTTGTATCTTTGGCGATTATTAATCTTTCCATGCTTTATACAAATGCTATTACAATGCCTGCATGTATTGCCACCCACAATTGTGTAACACTTATAAATATTTTCTTTCAATTATGGAACATGACAGGTAAATTGCAGCACATCAGTATATTGCAAAGATGCTAGTGAACCATTGCTGTATGCCTTGCTTTCATATACAAAGCCGCTAAGGTAGGTAGTGGTAGTAGTAATGTTGCTCGTGTAATTGGTTCCGTTGTAAGGCACAGGTGAATAGTACTGTTTTATTTATACTTTCTAAACATAGCGAAGTAGATTACCAAAATTATGGAACATAACTGATCGGGTATTCTTTTTTAAATAAATCAAAAAGACTACCAGAGCGGTGATCGTTAATAGTAATCCAAATACTGTGGTTTAATGAAATCGAAAAATACAATTTAAAATTAGGGATTGGCTTTTTTGTTTTTTTATTGTAAGCCGGTATCCAATGATCAATCTTTCTTACCCATCCAGATAAGGCATTTGGCAATTTTTTAAAAACATCTGACATGTAGTTCAAGTAAATATCATAGTTTTGATCCACAATCTTACCATTTTTATCAAACTTAAGTACAAAATCCGCCGCATAAGTAAAGATACTATCAGGCGGTATTTTATAACTAGCAACTAAATTAAATAAGCTATCAGCAACGGCAGAATATCCATAAATATATTTTGGGGGTATAATATTTTTTTCATTCACTTTTATGTAAGTATCATAATCAATTTGAGACTGGCAATTCGTAACATTAATTACAATAAAGATAAAAACACAAAAAAATTTTAGCATAAAAGTTATTATTATTTGTTAATGAACAATTTCAACGCGAGAAACTTCAATTTCTCGTGCTGGCGCAGATATGCAGCGTGGCTTTGCGCATGGCGTATCTGTGCCATTAAATACTTTATCATTATCAGCAAATTTGTATTTCTTACTCATCTATAAATATAAGGAATGGTTTTTATAAAACTCCAATCTATATG
>JAICZH010000083.1 GCA_025933775.1 Chitinophagaceae bacterium | reverse complement strand
GGAAGCAGCCATCGCAGCCATTTCCATCGTTTGAACGAAGAAAAAATCAACGGTTCATTTATCCAGTTCTGCAATCTTTTTTTAGCAGAAAAAGTAATTTTTTTTTCTTTCCCGATTGCCTGGAGATTTTGAATCCATTCAATTTTTTTTGATAATTCTTTTATTGCATTTTGTCTTTGTTCAATTAAATTTATCGAAGCGGGAAATTGTAAATAACCGGCAAGCTGGCTGCTTCCCATTTCGGATGTAGTGCGATTGATGTATTGAAATAAAGAAAGTTTTCCAAAAATATCGAGATCATTTGCATACAAGTGTGTTTCAGGAATATGCTCGTTGCCCGAATCAAAATGATGATAATCTCCCTTTAAAAATTTTAATTCATCATTATTAATATTGATAAGAATATTGATATGATCAATTGCTGATTTATTTTTTATATCGGCATATAATAGTTGTATAAAAATTATCAGCAGTATTACGGAAGCACTAATTACATACCAAACACCCAGCGACCATAATACATAAAACGCAACGATAATGGCTGCAATGCTTCCAAAGCGCAGCCATCCAAAAGCAGATTTTTTTTGCTGCAATTTTTTTAGTTCTGCATTTAAAATTTGTATTTGGGATTGATAATAATTATTTGGCTCCATTCATTGTTCGGTTGTGCCGGTAAAAATAATGGAACCAAATTTATTTTACGAGAAGTTGAATTGAAGACTCAATTTATTAATACAAATTAAAACTCATAAGTTAAGGTAAGTTCCCAATATCCATCCATTGATAAACCTTTTGAAACAGGAAAAAATAAACTGCCTGCAGGCCGCAGACTAAAGGAACCCCACTCTAATGAAGATTCAAGATTTAACTCAAGATAATTTATGGAAAATTGTTGTGAGCCTCCTTTGGTATTGCCTGGTTGATTATTACCATTTCTTCTATTATTTCTTGAATGAGAATTACCAACCACCTTATTAAATTTTTTGCTGTGCGAAATATATTTTGAAACCCGCAGAAAAGAAAAATATTCATTAGTGCCGCCATTTAATAATAAAGACGGCGTTGCATTAATAGTAGCATTACCTGCTTCCCATTCAAACGAATGGCCTACTCCGGCTGCAATTGCAACATCATAGGCAGTAGAAGAAGATGGTGATGTTTTATCAGTTCCAAAACCAATATCGGCATAAAGTGTGGGTCTTATTATTGATTTTTTATAAGTGCTTCCTAAAACTATTTCATTAAAAATCGGCGTAGCAGGTATGGATGAATTTCCGGTAAGAAAAAAGTGGCTGTAATCGGCAACTATATCAAATGCACTTTTATCATATTGCTCAAAACCCGCTGTAATTTTATGCATATAAATTCCGGGATTGCTTCCTCCAATAATAAAAGCCGGCGAGTAAATAATTCCTAATCCGGAATGATTTCTTATACTAAATTCAGGAGCAATAGATAGTGCATTTTGAAAAGTGGTATCTGCTCCCAAACTATTAATCACAGGAACTTCTGTTAGATTAACGCCAATTGAATAGTTCCATTTTTTTATAGTATCCTGGGCTAAAGCGCCAAGCGTGTACATTATAAAAATAATGGTAATGCTTAAATGTTTATTCATTTTTTTATAAAAAATAAAAACGAAAGGTATTATAAAAAATTGCTTATAAATTGTAATATCAATTTCATTTTTTTGAAAGGATTGGTAAGCGCCAATTATAAATAGAAATTTATATTTTTGTAATTTTACAATCTCAATTATCAATTGTTTTATAATTAATTGCTAATTGTTTCGGGGCTGACCGGTTTTGACAGCATAGTTCTTTGTAAGTATAAGCATGTAGCGCGTTGCGTAATTAGCGCTTTAATATGAATACGAAAATTTCAAATGGCAATAACAATTTTGCCATGGCTGCGTAATCGATAGATTCGTAACCATTAGGGCCGATGTAGCTGGCATGCCCGTTGCCACGCTCTTCCGCCGACTCAACAATAAAACGGGTTGCTGTCCCGATACGAAGTAATCGGGACTTAAGACAATTCTTCTAAGGAAAAAGTCGGTTTGTTTTGCTCCTGCTTTTTCCCGACAAATAATGCAAAAATAAACATGTAGAAGGCTTACGGCGAATGTGTTTGGACCAGGGTTCGATTCCCTGCAGCTCCACGAATACAATACCAAATTGTGCTAAAAGCCTGCAAACTCAAAACGTTTGCGGGCTTATTTATTTACGACGATTTTTTTCAATTTTTAATTTTCATTTTTAATTGCTCAGTGCTTGTTGTTTTCATCTTCTTTCTTAATTTCATCGAGCAATTTTTCAATTTTAAAAACATAATCCAATGTATCATCTATATAAAAAGTAAGTTGTGGGATGCTTCGCAATTGATGTCGTACTCTTTTGCCTAATTCTCCTCTTATCTCGCTGCTTCTTTCTTTAATTTTTTCTAATGCAGCTTCTTTATCTTTTACCTGGAAAAAACTGAGATACACTCTTGCTTCAAAAAGATCGGGAGTAATTTTTACTGATGCAATAGAAACCATTCCGCCTTCCAGCATATTCAATCCCATTCGCAAAAAAATTTCATTCAATTCTTTTAAAATAACGCCTGCCACTTGTTTTTGTCTTTTACCTTCTGTCATTGTTATATAATTATTAATGTTTGTAAAATTAGTTACTTTGCTTTTATTACTATTAATAAGTCATTTAAATTATTTGATGAAGAGTTTACGAATTATTTTCCGTTATGTATCAAAATATCCTAAATTAATTTTTGCTTACTTTGGCTTTAATGTGCTTTCCAATTTATTTTCGGTGTTATCGCTGGGATTATTAAGCCCTTTTTTATTGCTAATTTTTAAAAAGAATGATACGCTTTCTGCAGTATCGGGCAGCACGGGTTTTTTTGCAAAATTAAATCCGGTGAACTTTTTAAAAGTATGGTTGTCGGATATAATAAAAACTCCCGCTGGCGACATTAAAGGCCTTGCTATTATTTGCATTTTAATTTTGTGCGCTATTATTTTAAAAAATATATTCTTGTTTTTATCCATTTATTTTATTACTCCCATACGCAACGCAGTGATAAACGATATGCGAAGCAGAATGTTTAAAAAAATTCTTGTATTGCCTGTGAGCTATTTTAATGATCAAAGAAAAGGCGATATCATGAGCCGGATGACCAATGATCTTGCAGATGTGGAAACCTCAGTGATGAATTTACTGGAAACACTTTTCAGAGAGCCGATTACCATTCTTTTCTTTTCTCTTTACATGATTATTTTAAGCCCGCAGCTTACGCTTTTTCTCATTCTTTTTTTACCCATTTCAGGATTTATAATTGGAAGAATCGGGCGCTCTTTAAAAAAACAAAGTACCGGCGTGCAACAAAAATTAGGCGCTATACTTTCCACCATTGATGAAACACTTGGCGGAATAAGAATTATAAAAGCATTCAATGCAGAAAAAAAACAATACAGCAAACTTATAAATCAAAACGAAGAATTATTTATCATTAAAAACAAAGCAAATGTAAAACGCGATTCTGCTTCACCGGTAAGCGAAGTGCTGGGCGTGTTTGCCATTGTGTGTGTGCTTTGGTTTGGAGGAAGATTGGTGTTGGGAAATTCATTTTTAAACCCGGGCGATTTCATTGCCTACATCATTATTTTTTCGCAGCTGATACAGCCATTAAAAAATCTTTCTTCCGCATCTTTTAATATCAGGAAAGGTTCTGCCAGTATCGAACGCATCGAACACATTATTGCAGAAGATGTGTCTATAAAAGAAATAGCTCATCCCATACAAATGGAAACATTTAAAAACAGCATCGAATTTAAAAATGTATCTTTTTATTATGAAGATAAAATGATATTGAACGATATTAATTTTAAAATTGAAAAAGGTAAAAGTATTGCCATTGTTGGCTCTTCAGGCGCCGGCAAAAGCACCTTGGTTGATCTCATTCCGCGTTTTCATGATGCAAGCAGCGGCGAATTGCTGATTGATGGAATTAATATTAAAAATTATTCTTTGGAATCCATCCGCCATCACATGGGGATAGTAACCCAGGAAGCCATTTTATTTAATGATACCATTGCAAACAATATTGCATTAGGAATGAATAATGCTACGCCTGAACAAATTGAACATGCTGCTAAAATTGCCAATGCCGATAATTTTATTTTGCAAAAAGAAAACGGCTATGAAACCAATATCGGCGAGCGCGGAAATAAATTAAGCGGCGGCGAAAAACAAAGAACCACTATTGCAAGAGCCGTTTTGAGAAACCCTCCTATTTTAATTTTGGACGAAGCTACCTCATCATTAGATACAGAAAGTGAAAGACTGGTGCAGGATGCCATCAATCATTTAATGAGCAACCGCACCAGCATTGTAATTGCACACCGGCTAAGCACCGTGCGCCATGCTGATGAAATTATTGTTTTGCAAAAAGGTAAGATTGTGGAGAGAGGCACTCACATGAGCCTGATGGCGCTAAATGGATTTTATACAAGATTGGTTTCGATGCAGGAAGTGAACTGAAGATGTAATAAATTATTTTACTACCTGAAATTTTCCGGATTCTACAATATTTCCCTGCACATCCCTGAGTTGGAAAATATACACACCCCGATAGTAATCCGTAAGCGCAACAGTAATTTTTTGTTCTGTCGGTTTTAGCTCGGCCATTTTTTTACCAATGAAATTATAAATGAAAAGCGTATAAGATTTATCGTAATCTTTTTTAAACTCAAAATTAATAAAGCTGGATGCAGGGTTGGGGTAAAATTTAATAGTTTTTACTGCTTCATCACTTATGAAAGAAGATTTCACCTGGGCAGCGCTGGTAAAATGTAAACCCCCAATAAGAAAAAATATGTAAAAAAATTTTTTCAATATGTAATAGATATTTGGATAAAGTTACAAAATTTATAATAGGATCAAAATAGCATTTACCCAATTATAACAAACCAACATTAAATTGGTTTACATTTAAACGCAGGAATAATGTTTAAATTGTTTCAGGGTTAAAAAAATTACCGTAAGTATTGAAACTCATTTAAGTAATTGAAGCAATACAATCGGAAATAGCCAGGTAAATTGTGATTACCACACTTCGTAAGAAAGCAATTCATTTTCTTTTTTGATGCGTTTCCCTTCTTTTATAATAAATACACAGGCAGCAGCTGTAATTGCCGTAACGGCAAAAAAGTAAATAGCGCTTTTATTCTTTTTCTTTTTTTTAGAATGACATGAATTCATAACACATGCTTTTCAAAATAATAATTTATGTAAATTAATAAAAATCGTGCCATGATAAAAATGGGAAATTATTGATTAAAAATATTTACCGGCAAAATAATTTCGAAACGGTTTCTTCCGTTTCCGCCAAATAAATCATCATCAAGCAACCTGCTATATCTTAAGCCAAATGTGATGGATGCTTCGTTCCACCATTTCGTATCAAAATATATTTCTGTGCCTGCTGAACGAAAGGGGGCTGTAAACTTATTGCGGTTGGCAAAAAAATCTTTTACATTCGTATCATCAAAAAATAAATTGGCTCTCACTCTAAGCAAATAAATAATATCGGCAAATCCTGCATCAGGATACGCCAACGGAAAACTATAATTGACCCCCCATTTATACATTTCAAATAAATTTATTGAACTATATCCGCGTGAAAATGGAAACCCGCTTGGCGGATTGAATTGTTCCATAGAATCTTTTCTTAAAATAGCGCCGTTTAAAATAAGGCTATGTGTTTTTAAAAAACCTGGAAAATAAATATTGGCGTTGGCTACAAATTGAAAGCCTTTATATTTTAATAGAGGTGTTTTATATGTAACATTTATTGTTTGTGCAAATTGAGGAAATATTTGTTGTACAGCTTGCTGGCTCTGATGGGTGAATGATAAAAAATTACTGCTGTACCCGTAAGAAATGTCGCCAAGTGAATCTTTATAAACGCCTTTAAAATTGCGCTGGTCATATACATACTGCGAACCGAAATTTAAAAAAGTAAACGAGCGGTTTTTACTAAAATTTAATGGAATTGTAAATCCTGCAAAAGGTTCCAGCTCATTAAAATGAATAATATTATTATGATACAAGGAACGCCGACTGAAAGTATAATTAATACCTGCAGAAAGAAAAGGAAACCATCCACCATAGGTTGCGGCAAAACTTATTTCTTTAAATTTCTCAGCGCGATCATAAGTGAAAGAAATCTGAGATTGAAAAGTATTCAAAATATTTTCGCCCAGCAGTGTTAATGAATAATCAGGGTCGCTGGCTTGTGGTTCGATGCTATGAAAATTAAATAATTTATATCCTTTGTGATATTTAGTAATGGTAAATGAATCATCGGGAACCTTGTTTAATAAATTAAAATTGGTTTTCTGCAAGGATGCAATTCCAAAATCAAAAAATTTTTTTTCAATGTTTGCAGGAGTAATTTCTTCAAATTGTACATCATGTTTTGAAACCTGTTTCAACCGGTAACCTTCTGCTGTAAATGCACTCCACACAAGGCTTCCATCATTTGCAGAAGGTTGGTATTTTCCAATTCCTGTTTCTTGTGCATAATTTATTTTCCACAATTTTTTATCAGAAAAAGTATAAGCAAACAGTTCATCATTTTTTAAATAAGAATATGAAAAATACACCGTGTCATTTATTATTGAAGGAAACCCAATAACGTTATATGAAAATGGAAGAAGATAGTTGGTAGTTCCGTCATTAACATTAATTAACGCAAGCGACATTTTTCCCGTCCCGTTTCTCACTGCAGAAATAATTTTATTATTTGTATAAAATTTAGGATAAGTATAAAAAAGATGATCTGGATTTGGAATTGTTTTTATAATTTTTCCATTAGTTGCATCTAATAATTGCAAGGTACATTTTGTATTGCTTGCTTCATCTACGGCTATTACTTTTTTGCCATCATTGCTAATGTCTGGCGAAAAATATTTAGTATGATTGGTTAGCGTTTGTTCGTTACCGTTAGTAATGTCAATAATCCGCAAATCGCTGTAATCACGGTATTCCCATCGTACATCAGGGCGATAAGTTGCATAAATAATTTTACCGTTTTTATAGCTGAACTGGTTATCAATTGAGTAATCTCTTATTTGTATTTTTTTATCAGAATGGTTGCTTCGCAAAATAAATTCCGGAATTTGTTTAAAACTGCTTTTTATAAAAATGATTGAATCGTTTCCCATAAAGGCAGGATATTCCTCATCCCTGTAAGCCGCGTAAATGCCGGCTTGCTCGGGTTTTACCAGTTGAAGTTTAAATTGTTTTTTAAAAAAATTAAAAACATCGTTTCTGAAAGCAACATAATTTTTCCCTGAATATTTTTTTATTGCTTTTTGAAATGGATAAAATAATCCTTTAAAAGATGCAGCATCGTGAGTTACATTTTTCCAAAATAAATCGCCGTATTTTTCTCTTCCATAAGCCACCAACATAAATCCCAATGGATAATGGTCGGGTACGAAATCTTTAAAAGATCCGTTGCGCAATTTCATCCAGCTATAATGCTTTCCTTCCATCCAAAGCGCACGATAACCATTATAAAAAAAAGGAAGACTTCCGCGTCCCTGCTTGCTTACATTCGTTTCGTTATATACCGCATCGCCCTCATAAAACCAATTGGGAATGGTTGCATTGTTGGCTAACACCTGCCCTTCTTCTCCAAAAATATCATACATAATTTTTGAAAAACCTACATTAAAATTATTGTATTGCTGTACGTGCCGGTATTCATGAATGGATAGCTGGTCGGGCCACGGAAGGCTTCCTAATTCAAAACTATTTTGAAATGGAGTAAGCAAAAATTCGCTTCGGTAAGGCGCAAGGCTTGCATAGGCGTTTGAAACCGTTGTTTCATTTTGAAGAACAAGATTTATTTTTTTTAATTTTTTCCCGATTGTATTTTCTGTTGGCAAATTAATAAATGTAATTACATTTAAAATTCTTCGTGCAACCGAATCGAGATGGCCAGGAAAAATAATTCTTGCAGTAGCACTGTTTATTTGTTTCCATTTTATGGACGGAGGATCTCCGCCAAAAATTTGCGAAAAACTTTTGGAATAAATTATCAGCATTAAAATAAAAACACAATATTTGCGAAGAAGAATCATCTTTTTTTAAAAAATTGAAGATAGGAAAATTGAAACTGAAGCAAACTGTATTTCGTAAATAATTGCAATACTATTTACCGCCGATTTACGTTTTTTAAAAAGTATTTAGCACAGAAGATATCTTTTAAAAATTTGCATTATGAGAAAATATTTTTCTTTTTTTATATTGTTTTTTCTTACGTTTGACATGTATTGCAATAAGCCTGTAAGCAGCAGCAATCCTATTTTGGAACAGTATTTTGAAACCAATGTGCTTAACAGGAACTTTACAGTAAGCCTTGCAACTGATAACGGAACTAACCTAACTTCTAATTATTCGGGCGAAACTTTCGTGCTTTTAAAAACTGATTTTTATCATGGCGATTTGCAGGCTAAAAAAAACGGCGCCGTTTATACAGGAGCCTGGAGTTGCAATGCTGATTATAGTAAGCTTACCATCACGCTACCCAATTCGCCATCGGAATTTATTTTTTTAACACGGGCGTGGCGCTTTACCAGCAAAGATCTTCCCACTATGAAATTGGCTCCATGGGGCTCCGCCGATCCTATCGCTTTAAATATGACGAGGCAATAAATCATGTTTATGTTTTGTTGGGTTTACAAGTTCATAGGTTAATTAGTTAATATTAAAAATTCACTCTAAACTTAGGTTCTTTCAATTCGTGCAATTCCTGTAATTTGTGTAATTGGGTTTAAATAAAAATGAAAATAAGCGATATAATAAAATGCCTCGAAGACTTTGCACCAGCAGCTTTGCAGGAAGATTATGATAATGCCGGACTAATTGTTGGCAATACCATTGATGAATGCAAAGGGGTTCTTGTAACTCTTGATGTAACTGAAAAAATTATTGCTGAGGCGCAAAAAAAGAAATGCAATCTTATCGTAGCACATCATCCTATAATTTTTAAAAGTTTAAAAAAAATAAATGGAAAAAATTATGTGGAGCGTACTATTATTGCAGCTATTAAAAATAATGTTGCCATTTATGCCATTCATACCAATCTTGATAATGTGCTCAACGGAGTGAATTATAAAATTGCCCAAAAATTACAACTTCAAAACATACAAGTTCTTTCTTCGAAAAAAAATTCGTTAAAAAAGTTAGTAACCTTTTCTCCGATTGACTATGCAGAAGAAATAAGAAATGTATTGTTTAAAACAGGCGCAGGAACCATTGGAAAATATAGTGAATGCAGTTATAATATAGAAGGCTGGGGAACTTTTAAAGCAAATGAAAATACCAAACTTTTTGTGGGAAAAAAAGGCACACGCCATACCGAAAATGAAACACGCATTGAAGTAATTTTTCCCGATCATCTTCAACAAAAAATGATACAAAATTTAAAAGCGGCTCATCCTTACGAAGAAGTAGCTTATGATATTTATTTTTTAGCCAATGAACGAAATGATATTGGCAGCGGCATAATTGGCAATTTACATAAAGCAATTTCCGAAGAAGAATTATTAACAAGATTAAAAAAAGAATTTAAACTTATGGTCATTCGCCACACTTTCTTTCTTCATAAAAAAATTACTAAAGTGGCGCTTTGCGGCGGCGCAGGGAGTTTTCTTATTGACGCAGCAAAAGAAGCAGGAGCGCAGGCTTTCATTACTTCCGATTTAAAATACCATGAATTTTTTGATGCAGATAAAATGATCTTTCTTGCCGATATTGGCCATTTCGAAAGCGAGCAATTTACGGTTGAATTGCTTGTTGAAATTTTACAGGAAAAATTTCCTAACTTTGCCGTCCTAAAAACGGAAACGAATACCAATCCTGTAAATTATTTTGTATAATAGGATGGATAAAAACACTCCGGATATAAACATCAAAAAATTGTTCAAAATTATATGGCACAAGTAAAAGATTATTCTGTAGAAGAAAAATTATCCTCTCTTGTAAAACTTCAAAAAATTGACAGCAAGCTCGATGGTCTTCAAATCTTAAAAGGCGAGCTGCCTATTGAAGTAAGCGATCTGGAAGATGAAATTGCCGGATTGAATGCAAGACAAAACCGCATTGAAGAAGAGATTAACGGCATACAACAATTTATTGACGATAAAAAAACGCTCATAAAAGATTCGCAAGACCTGATAAAAAAATATGAAAAGCAAAGTGATAATGTTAAAAACAATCGCGAGTTTGAAGCTATTAATAAAGAAATAGAAAATCAAACGCTTGAAGTAAAGCTTGCTGAAAAACATATTAAAGACGCTACTGAAGATATTGCCGAAAAAGCAAAACAATTGGAGATCGCCAAAAAAGCAGTAGCAACAAAAGAAGGAAATCTGAAAGGTAAAAAAGGTGAGTTGGAAAAAATTATTGCAGAAACCGAAAAGGAAGAAAAACATTATAATAAACAAGCCGCAACAGCCAGAGATCTGGTAGATGAAAGATTGTTGGCAAGCTACGACAGAATTAGAAAAACTTATCGCAACGGACTCGCTGTAGTGCCCGTTGAGCGTGATTCGTGCGGTGGTTGCTTTAATGCCATCCCTCCTCAAAAACAAAGCGACATTCGTCAGCGCAAAAAAATTATTGTTTGCGAAAATTGCGGAAGAATATTGGTTGACGATGATTTGAATAATGCCGTAGAAGTAAAATAGAGTTATTCATAAAACAAAATTATACAGGCGCAGTTGCGCCTTTTTTTATTTATATTTTTAAAGAATTAATAGCTGCAGTCTGAAACACGAAAGTATAATTAATGTAATTTGCTTTATCAATGCTTAAGCAATTACACATACAGAATTATGCAATAATAGATTCGATTGAAATCAATTTTTCGCCGCATCTCAATATTATTACAGGCGAAACGGGCGCAGGAAAAAGTATTTTGATGGGCGCGCTCAATCTTATTTTGGGCGAAAGAGCCGAGACATCTGCATTGGCCAATAAAGAAAAAAAATGTTTTATCGAAGGAATATTTAAAACCAATCACCAGCTTGTAAAAGAATTTTTGCAAAACAATGAACTGGATGATGATGATGAAATTGTGATACGCCGCGAAATAGCCGTGAATGGTAAGTCGCGGGCATTTATTAATGATACGCCTGCTACACTTTTTCAGCTAAAACAATTGTCCTCATTGCTGGTTGACTTGCATCAGCAGTTTGATACGCAAAATTTGAGCGATAACGAATTTCAAAGAGAAGTAATTGATGCACTTGCTGCCAATGGAAAAGATGTAGAGCAATATCAATTGGTTTATAAAAATTATAGAACTGTTTTAAAAGAATTGGAAATTTTAAAAAACGAACAGGCATCTGCCAATAAAGAATTTGATTATAATAAATTTTTATTTGATGAATTGGAAGAAGCAAATTTTTCAGAAAATGAAATTGAAAATATAGAAGCAGAAATAAAGTTGCTAAGCAATGCTGAAAATATAAAAACAATTCTTTCAGAAATATATTTTGAATTGGAAGAAAGTGAACAGCCGGTGGTGCAAAATATAAAATTCATCAGCAACAAATTACACAGCCTTGAAAATTTTCATCATAATATTGAAGCATTAAATAAAAGATTACAATCCGTACAAATTGAATTGAAGGATATTGCCTCCGAAATCAATAATATAAATAATTCAGTAACGTATAATGCTGAAAAAATAAATATGCTGAATGACCGAATGGCTGCGGGTTACAGGCTTTTAAAAAAACATAGCGTTACTACTACAACTCAGTTGATCAATATAAAAAATGATCTTGAACAAAAGCTGGTAAAAGTAACGAATCTCTCCAATGAAATTTCTGTAAAAGAAAAACTATCCACAAAATTTTATAATGAAGCATTAAAAATGGCGGAGAAAATTTCTTTGAAAAGACAAAAACAAATAAAACCTTTTGAAGAAAAAGTAAACCAGCTTTTAAAGCAAGTAGGAATGCCCAATGCAAAGCTTAAAGTTAATTTGCAAAACATAAGTTTATTAAATTTTTTTGGAAATAACAACATTGAATTTTTATTTAATGCCAATATGCCTTCGGGTGTTGAAAATAAAAATCAAAGATTTGATCCGTTGCAAAAGGTGGCGAGCGGTGGAGAACTGAGCCGGCTTATGCTTGTGATAAAATCGCTTGTGGCAAAAAGTGTGCAACTACCTGTTTTAATTTTTGATGAAATTGATAGTGGCATCAGCGGCGAAGCAGCCAGGCAGGTTGGCAAAATTTTAAAAGAACTTTCTGCAGCCCATCAGATAATTTCGATAACACATCAGCCGCAAATTGCAGCGAAAGCTGAAACTCATTTTTTTGTATTTAAAGAAATTGTGAATAATACAATAGTTACTTCAATTCGGCAATTAAATGCCGATGAAAGAATTACTGCTATTGCTACCATGCTCAGCGGCGAAAAGCCTACTGCTGCTGCATTTGAGAATGCAAGAGAAATGATCGGCAATTGATGTTAAGGGCTAAATTGTTGATTGGTTAATTAGTTTATTGGTAAATGCTTTTTTACAAAAAAATATTGATCTTATTAATAATAATTGCAGCCATGTATCTGGCTTATATTAGTGTAAATTTTTTGAAATCGAAAATAAAAACGCATAGAAATATGGGTGGTTTTTTATTGGTTTTATTTTTATCTTTCGCAACTATATTTATAATTATTTTTTCTTTGGGATTTATTTTTAATCATTATAAAAATTTCTTCTTTGCACATTAATGTGCCGCTAATTTTATATTAAAGCCACGAATTGCACAAATTTCACGAATTTCACAAATTAACTTTTCGCCAATAAACTAATCAACTAATAAACTAATAAACCAATCAACTTATGCCCTACAACTTACTCAAAGGAAAAAAAGGAATCATCTTTGGCGCTTTGGATGAAAAATCTATTGCATGGAAAACTGCATTGCGCTGCCACGAAGAAGGCGCTGATATTTTACTTACCAATGCGCCGGTTGCCATGCGCATGGGAGAAATTAATAAGCTCGCTGAAATAGTGAATGCTCCTGTAATTGCCTGCGATGTAAGCAGCAACGATGATATGCTTAATTTGCTCACCAAAGCAAAAGAGCATTTTAGTAGTGGTGTTGATTTTATTTTGCATTCAATAGGAATGAGTTTGAATGTGCGCAAAGGAAAACATTATACCGAAATTGATTATGGATTTAATCAAAAAACATTAGATATTTCTGCGATGAGCCTTCATCGTTTGCTTGCCACGGCAATGAAACTCGATACCATAAACGAATGGGGCAGCGTAGTTGCACTTACTTACATTGCTGCGCAAAGAGTGTTTCCTGATTACAATGAAATGGCTGATGCAAAAGCCTTGCTTGAAAGTGTAACCAGAAGTTTTGGTTATCATTATGCAATTAAAAAACACGTAAGAATAAATACAGTTTCGCAATCTCCTACGCGAACCACTGCTGGCAGTGGCGTAAAAGGTTTTGACGGTTTTATTAATTATGCAGAAAAGATGAGCCCGCTGGGAAACGCTACAGCAGAGGATTGCGCCAATTATTGCGTTACGTTATTTAGTGATCTTACGCGCTATGTTACCATGCAAAATCTTTTTCACGACGGCGGATTTTCATTTACCGGCGTTACTGAAAGTGTAATTGAGCAAATGGAAAAAAATTGTTGAGGTAGCGAGAGTTGAATAGCCTTACTTAATTGTTGATTGTTTAATTTTTTTATATCGAAAGTAAAATGAGGTTAAATATCCAATTGAAAAAGCAACTAAAATTATTTGCTGAAATAAAGTAAAATTTTTATTTCCAATATCTTTTATTAAAAAAATAGATATTAAAATTAAGAAGCAGCCTAAAGAAAATAATAATCTTACTTCAGGTTTTATTTTTGGCGCCAATAATTTTTTCAAAAATTGTGAAACAAAAAATATAATGATGATCGCTGCTAAAATTAATATCCATTCCATCATTTAAAATTTATTAAAACTAAATTACGATTAATTGAAAATAAAAAAACCGTTCAAAGTTCGAACGATTTATAAATTTCACAACTCACTATTGACAACTCACAATTAATATTCATCTTCATTAAAAAAGAAATCTTCCTGGCTGGGATAATCAGGCCAGATGTCTTCAAGTCCTTCATAAATTTCGCCGCCTTCATCTTCAAGCTCCTGCAGGTTTTCAACTACTTCAATAGGTGCTCCACTGC
>JAICZH010000042.1 GCA_025933775.1 Chitinophagaceae bacterium | reverse complement strand
TGCATCACAGGATGATTTAACGCGACAGATAATATATTTTGTATGGCTTCCATTTTCAAAAATGAGTGCAAAGATAAGTTTTTATTATTGTACGATAACTTGGGCTAAAGCTCACTTGGATTGAATAATATTGAATTATTATCTTATTGCAGAGCCGAAAAAATGTTTTGTTCTTTGCCATACTAAAAATGATAAAGACAAATGGAATATGGTTTCTTATACAAAAATGGATGAAATAATTCCACTTCCCTAGCTCAGCATTTCACTTCCGGTTGCAGATATTTATAAAAAATAATTTGCAACTTATCAATCTGTTTCCTTGCATTATTTATCTTAATTTTTTGTTCAAAAATTCTTCTCTTTTTACTTGTATTATTTAGGGATTCAGGCTTATTATTCGTATATTTGCAAATAGTAATTTTTTAGAAAACAAACCCGCCTTTTATCCATAATATGACAGCAGAAACAGCAGAAGTAATTATACCAAAAACAGATGGTTATGGTGCCGACAGTATCCAGGTTTTGGAAGGCCTTGAAGCAGTAAGAAAGCGCCCGGCAATGTACATTGGAGATGTGGGCAATAAAGGTCTTCACCATCTCGTGTACGAGGTTATTGATAACTCAATTGATGAGGCGCTTGCAGGTTATTGCAAAAATATTTCTGTTACTATAAATGAAGATAATTCTATTACTGTAAAAGATGATGGGCGCGGCATTCCTACAGGAATAATGACAAAAGAAAAAAGAAGCGCTTTGGAAGTAGTAATGACGGTGCTTCATGCCGGTGGTAAATTTGATAAAAATACTTACAAAGTAAGCGGCGGTTTGCATGGCGTGGGTGTAAGTTGCGTAAATGCATTGAGCGTAAAATTTCATGTAACGGTAAACCGGGATGGAAAAATATTTGAACAGGAATATGCAAAAGGAATTCCTTTGTACAAAGTGCGTGAAATCGGCGAAAGCAATACAACCGGCACGGAGATTCAGTTCTGGCCCGATACTTCTATTTTTATCGTATCAGAATATAATCGTGAAATATTGGAAGGAAGATTAAGAGAGCTATCTTTTTTAAATAAAAAAATTAGGATTGTACTGAATGATCTTCGTGAAAAAGATGATAACGGTAACGCCTACTCGAAAACTTTTTACAGCGAAGGCGGTATTGTGGAATTTGTAGAATTGATTGATAAAAACGGAGGA
Organism: Chitinophagaceae bacterium; assembly: GCA_025933775.1. Taxonomy (GTDB): domain Bacteria; phylum Bacteroidota; class Bacteroidia; order Chitinophagales; family Chitinophagaceae; genus Ginsengibacter. Next base: position 25,420 of record JAICZH010000042.1, on the reverse strand, counting down.
CGCCAGCCTCTGCTTCCGATGGTAATTTATTGTGACGGGCATGATGAAGCCAGCAATGTTGCTGTAGAAGTGGCATTGATTTATAACACCGGATACCAGGAACATCTTTTTAGTTATGTAAATAACATTAATACCATTGAAGGAGGTACGCATGTTTCAGGATTCCGGCGTTCTATTACCCGTGTATTTAAAAGTTATGGCGAAAAAGAAGGCATGTTTGAAAAAGCAAAAGTTGAAATTGAAGGCGATGATTTTCGTGAAGGATTGAGCGCCGTTATTTCAGTAAAAGTTCCGGAACCACAATTTGAAGGACAAACAAAAACCAAACTCGGAAACAATGAAGTAATGGGCGTGGTTGATTCTACATTAAGCCGTGTATTGATTGCATACTTAGAAGAAAATCCAAGAGACGCTAAAACAATAATTCAAAAAGTAATTTTAGCAGCGCAGGCAAGAGCCGCAGCAAAGAAGGCTCGTGAAATGGTGCAGCGTAAAAGTGTACTAACCGGCGGTGGATTACCTGGTAAACTTGCAGATTGCAGTGATAAAGATCCATTTCGTTGCGAAATATTTTTAGTGGAAGGAGATTCAGCAGGCGGAACTGCCAAGCAAGGCCGTGACCGCAGCTTTCAGGCGATACTTCCTTTGCGTGGAAAAATTTTGAATGTAGAAAAAGCAATGGAACATCGCATTTATGATAATGAAGAAATAAGAAATATGTTTACGGCGCTCGGCGTAAAAATTGGCACAGCCGATGATCCCAAAGCTTTAGATACCAGCAAGCTTCGTTATCATAAATTAATTATTATGACCGATGCAGATGTGGATGGAAGCCATATTGCCACATTGATTTTAACTTTTGTTTTCAGGTATATGAAAGAATTGGTGGAGCAGGGATTTGTATATATAGCACAACCACCTTTATATTTATTAAAAAAAGGAAAAGAGCAATCTTATGCGTGGAGCGATGAAGACAGAAAAGCATGGATTGCAAAAGTTGCCGCCGGAAAGGAAGATTCAGTAAGCATACAACGTTATAAAGGTTTGGGCGAAATGAATTCTGAACAACTTTGGGAAACAACCATGAATCCTGATACACGTACTTTAAAACTAGTAACTATTGACAGCGCTGCCGAAGCCGATCATGTTTTCAGTATGTTGATGGGCGATGAAGTGCCGCCTCGCAGAGAGTTTATTGAAACTCATGCGAAGTATGCAAGATTAGATGTATAAATTTTTAGTAATAATTTTATTAAGGCCTTTTCAAAAAAATGGAAAGGGTTTTTTTATTTTTTTATCAATTTATTAATGCAAAAACAAAAGATCTGTGATTCAGACAACAATCTATTTTTTTACAATTATCATAAAAATTACAAAACCTACCATTATCCAATGAACCAATAAAGAAATCCATTTTTTGGTTGGATAAAAAAAGAAGCAGCCAATAAATGCAGAGAGAGGAACTGCTGCTAATATCCAATATTGAAAGTTGTAGCTGCTGTTAATAAACGGAATAAATAAGGCAACCATTAAATACAAAACCATCAATCCCCAGCCTTTGCGCACCTGCACTACTTGTTTGCGTATGTTTGATTGTACAAAAAATCCTCCGAGTACTGCAGTAAATAATATTAAAATGATTCCGGCATATTGTAAATTATTCCGTATGAGTAAAGGATAATTAATATGAATGCCCGAAACTTCAAAACTGTACAACCTATTAGTAAGAAATAGCCATGCAAACAATAAATACCAGGGTGTAATAATGCCCAGTACAGCAATAATCCATTCGGCAATTCGTGGCGGCCTTGTTATTACTAACGCAAAGATGATAAGAAGCGCAAAAGCAAGCGAAGGAAGATAAAAAAAAGTAGCTATCCCTATTACCATTCCAATGTTATACAATGTTGATTTTACATGAACGTTGTTATACAAGTCGCTCATTTTGGCCCACACCCATATCAGCAATGTATTAATTACTAAAGGAGCGCTCAATACATTCCATTCAGCAAAAAAAGAAGTAATAAGCAGGTAGCTCATCGCTGGAAGGTAATTGGGCTTTTGCATCAGCCGCCTGTTATTGAGCAATTGATTAAAACTTATGGCCTGAGTGTATAATAAAAAAAAAGTGATAAAAGAATAAACCACCGGGTAAGCGTCAAATACAGGTTTGATTGCTGCAAGAATTTCGTTGTAAAGAAAACCATCCGATTTTTGAACAACAGGAATTTGTGGAGATATAAACCACACCAGCTTCAAAAGCAAGCCGTATATAAAAAGCATAAAAGTATTAAACGGATTATTAGCCCTGAATGTGCCAGTCACGAAGTAGAGTTAGGTTGAAAGGCAAAAATAAAAAATTAATTGTGGGTTAACGAATGCAATTCAATAAGCCATCAAAGAAATTAATAATAAATTATTGATACAAAATTTTTGCAAAGCAGATAATTTTTGTTCCAACTCTTTATTTTTTTATGGTAAGATGAGACTTTATTTTTTAAAACTCAATCTTTGCAAAGCAAATATAACTTCTGTATGTGCAGGGAATAATAATTTGGTAAGAGCTTACCTGCTTTGCATAACGCGGCATAAATTCATAACCTCTGTCAAGGCTTCTGAAAGGTGGATTTCTCGTAAGCTTCCCATCTGCCGAAATGCTTTGGTCGTTAATAAGCTGGGTGCGCCTTTCCAATTCATTAAATAAAAAATGCAATTGGCCGCTGGTAAGCATAATGTTATAAGAAAGATAATTATCGTTATTATCGTCATATTGCGATTTATGAATTACATCGCTCCATACCGAGTTGCCGGTGTTATCCAAATCTAACACCAATATATTTTCATAATAATATCTTACTTGCGAATTATTATAATAATTATACCGGTTATAATACCAATACGCCGAAGGCGAATAAGGATAATAATAATCGTATGGCGAAAAGTAAGGATTGCCGTACAAATAATCGTACCGGTTCCATGGCGTACCGCGCGATTGGGTAGTATGATCTTCGGCAGTTAATATAAATCCCCCATCTTTTTTTAAAATAACATCTTTTATAAAATAATCGTTAAAAGCAGTCCTGGAGCCGCCTTCGCTCTTTGCCTGGCTTCTGGTGGTATCACCGAATTTTAAAAAATTCTGAGAAATAAGGGTGTCATTTTTTTTATTCCAAACTGCAGTATATAGCCCTTCCACGTTACCATTTCTTTTGGTATAAAACAAAGAATTGATAAGGTATTGTTGATTCTCATTATCTATTTTTAATTTTATTTCATCCAGATAATTTCCTGAAAGATTCAGATCATGCGATGTAAAATTATCTTCCAGCGGCGCTTTGGTAACAAGGGTTAATTTTTGCAAATAATCTCTTGTACTTAGTTTGGTTCCTTTTGTAAAAATAAAATTGCCTGCATCATCAACAAAAAAATCACTGAAAACATCTTTATGTTCTTCATACGAAGTTTCAATTCTTGATTTATGAATCAACTGAAGGCTGTCATTAAAAAGAACCGTTGTAAAATTAAAACGGTCATTTTTTTTCTGAATCTTATAAATCATAATCTTCGATTTATCTTCGCTGAAAATGGCGCTGTAAATTTTATTATCAGCAAAAAAACCGATATGCGTGGTATCAAGTTCAACAGGTTTATTCATTATTTTTCCATTGCCATCAATGATGGCTGCCATGCAATGCAAAATATTTCTTTTTTGAAATTGATAAACGATATATGCAAAATCGGGATAAGCAACAAAGTCTGCATTGATGGTTCTGTCTGGCATGAAATCAAGGTCCACCCTGTCTTTTAGCTTCATATCATTATCATAAACGCTTATCGCATAATCATTCCTTATATTTTTATACACTAAAAAATTGCCGCTTACTTTTCCAATAATATCAAAATTGAGCGTTCGCAAATCCTGCGACTCAGGCTCGCTGTATGTTATTTGCTGTGCAAATGTGCGAAAGCCGCAAAGGCTTATTATAAAAAAAATAATAATGTTTTTCATGCCAATTCTATTGTTTTATTAAAAGTAAATAATTGCTTTCATCTAAATACCAATTTTAAATTTTTTACTTTTGATAGATACTAATTTACGATAAAAAAAATGGCGATAGTTCTAATATCGGGCGGTACAGGCCTCATTGGCACAAAATTAACAAGCCATTTAACAGCGCGCAATTACGATGTGATTATTTTAACCCGCAATAAAAAAATTTCTTCCGAAAATAAAAAAATATCGTATAGTTTTTGGGATGTAAAAAAACAAATAATTGATGCGGATGTTATAAAAAAATCTGATTACATCATACATCTCGCAGGAGCCAGCCTAATGGATAAAAAATGGAAGGCAGATTATAAAAAAGAAATTGTTGACAGCCGCACATACAGCGCCGAATTGATTATAAAAACACTTCGCGAAAATAATCATACCGTAAAATCATTTGTTTCGGCATCTGCAATAGGGTGGTATGGGGCAGACAGCAATCCGCTTATACATAAAGATGGCTTTACAGAAACTGACCCGCCGGATAAAAGTTTTTTAGGCGAAACCTGTGTATTATGGGAAGGAAGTGTGGATTCAGTTGTCCAACTGAATGTGCGGTTGGTAAAACTTCGTACAGGCATCACCGTTAGTAACGACGGCGGCGCTTTTAAAGAATTTAAAAAACCTTTAAAATTAGGCGTGGCGGGCATTTTAGGCGATGGTAAACAAATTATCAGTTGGATTCATATTGATGATCTTTGCCGGATGTATATTGAAGCCATAGAAAATAATGAAATGAATGGCGTGTACAATGCAGTAGCTCCTGCTCCCGTATCTAATAAAAAATTTGTTTTAGAAATGGCAGAAAAAATAAAGCATAAATTTTTTATTCCCATTAATGCGCCTGCATTTTTATTAAAATTATTTTTAGGAAAAAGAAGTATTGAGATTTTAAAGAGCGCAACTGTAAGTGATAAAAAAATAAAATCAACCGGCTTTACTTTTTTATATCCAACTATTGAAGCTGCTTTGGATGAATTAATTAAACACTAATTACACGAATTTCCCGAATTAAACTAATTTATTGCCGACAGTAAATTGCAGGTATTAATATTTAAATTCATTACTGATTTTTACAAAAAATTTTTATTCTTGCTGTGATATTTTTATTTCTTCTGCGAATAATATAAAAGCAATTTCAAAATAATGAATGGAACAAAATAGTAATACCGGTTTATTTCTTTCAATAGTTGAAAAGAACAAGGGAATTATTTATAAAATAGCGAACACGTATTGCAAAGCCCCGGAAGAAAGGAAAGACCTTGTACAGGAAATTATTTTACAATTATGGAAATCGTTTCATCAGTATAATGATGTGTATAAATATTCCACATGGATTTATAGAATTGCGCTGAATGTTGCCATATCGTTTTACAGAAAAGAAAAAAGAAAGCCATCAATTGTATCTGCCGATTCGGCAAGCATTTTAAATATTATCAGCACAGGAGAAAATAATTTTTTAAAAGAAGAAACATTTTTTTTGCAACGCTTCATTTCAGAATTGAAAGAACTGGATAAAGCTTTGATATTACTTTTTCTCGAAGAAAAAAATTATAAAGAAATTTCGGAAATACTCGGCGTTAGCGAAACGAATGTTTCTACAAAAGTAAATCGCATTAAAAAAATATTAAAACAAAAATTTTCACAAGTAACAATGTAAATTATGGAAGAAACCAATTTTATCCTTTTATGGAAAGAATATTATCAAAAAATTGATGAATCGTTAGCATTAAACAAACAACTTGTAAAAGAATCTATCACGCAAAAAACACAATCGGTTTTACAATCGCTTGCAAAATTTAAAGTAAGAGGAATTATTGCTGCCGTTATTTATTTATTAATAATGGGCTCTGTATTATTTTATACAATAGCTCACTATTCTTCTGCTACTAATTATTTCATCATATCAATTGGCGCCATATTTATTATCAACATAAAAGCATTATACGATTATATAAAACATTTAATGTGGATAAATAAAATTGATTACAATGGAAGTGTAACAGCGATTCAGGAAAGATTGATCGAACTTCAGTTTTCAATATTAAAACATGTTCGCATTGTAATACTGCAATTGCCTTTCTGGACAACGTTTCAGCTTAGTAGCAAATGGTTTCCTCAAGATGCAGCGCCGGCATATATTGTATTTCAAATTTTGTTAACAGGCATATTTACTTATGTAGCCATTTGGCTTTATAAAAATCTTACCATGAAAAATAAAAACAAAAAATGGTTCAAAGTTTTAATTAATGGTTCGGGAGGTAAGTACATATTAAAGGCGTTAGAGTTTTCAAAAGAATTACAAAAATTTAAAGAAGTTGAGAAATAATTTTTTTTGAGTAAAACACGATCATTTTGAAAAACTAAATTTTTAGTGCATCTACTTTTTCAAAACTAAAATCTTCACCAGGCATAATTACCACACCGGTTTTTTCAATCTCTTTTATGAAAGGATTTTTTGCAGCAGTATCTTTTAAACTAAATGGATGCAATTCAATATTTTTATACACACGGCGCAATGGCGCTACTTTTTCTGCTATCACAAAATAATCATCTTTAAAATTTTTACTCCAAACCGCAAGGTCTATATCGCTGTATTGATGCGGCTTTCCATTTACAAAGCTGCCGAACAGTATTGCTTTTTGAAATGGAAATCCCATTTGAGAAAGGGCTTTTAAATAACCATTTATTTCTGCTTCAATATCTTTTCTTCTAACCATTTTTTAAGAATTTCTACTTTATCAATTTGTTCTTTAAGATATTTATCGGTAGTTTTTTTATATAATTTTTTGGTATAATCAGGATAGCGTCCGCGAATATTCCAGCTGTTTACGATTGATAAAAAATCATAATCGTCTGCACTTATTTGCAACTCCATTTCATCGCATAATTTTTGAAGATCGTGCGTGTAAGGAGGAGTATTGCCAACACTTTCTTTTAACCAAAGCGCTTTTAATAATTTCTCTAATGTTAAATGAAGTGCAAATAAAGAAAGAGAGTAATGTTTGCCTTTAGCCAAATAAATAGCAGAAGCCCAACTTTCATTAGCGCTTTCCTGCCAATGTTGTATGTGTTTATCTCTGTTCATACAAGTAAAATTAAATAAAAGATAAAGAAGTATGCGGTGCTGAATTTAATTCCAATACATCTGCATTTTTTATAAATCTTCTTTGGTAAATTTTTTCATTGCAAAAAAGTAATAGCCGCAAATGTACGCCAGGCTTGCCAGCACAAGAATCCATTCATCAGGAGCACCTTTATAAATTACTGATTTGCCAAATGGAATCGGCAACATAACATCTGTAACCTGCAAGGGTAAAAAATATCCAACCGGAGTAAGATCAAATTTAAAATTGATCAGAACAGTTAAGAGCCATTCAAAAATTAATCCATACAAAAAGAATACAGCAATGGCTGCGCCGCTGCGCCTGAAAAGAACGGCAAGAAACATGGCAAACGTGATGTAAGCAACTGTTTGAATAAAAATATACAATACATTTTCCATTCCCTGAAAACTAAATGATGAACCTGTTGTAAGCGAACCAAAAAGCAATCCAACTAAAAAATTAAAGAACGTTGCTATAACAGCAAACAAAATTGCAAACACAAATTTTACCGAAACAAATTGCAAACGTGTCCATCCGTCAATAATATTCTGGCGATGCGTTTTAAAATTAAATTCATTAGTGAGCAGCATAATAAAAAGTATGCCGGGGAAATACAACAGCCAACTGCTCATCCAGCCCACTGTTTGCCATACTTTAGGAAATGCATACGGAGTGCCCAGCAATAATTGGCTTTGCGGCAAAGATTGTATGGCTAATTCATTTACATAATATCCCGTATAATTAATGCCTAAAATCGCAAATGAATATAAGATAGAAAAGATCCAGAAAGCTTTGTAATTTTTTACTTTAAGCCATTCAATTTTTAATAAATGTAGCATGCTTGATTTTAATTATTGGTAAGTTCAAAAAATCTTGCTTCAAGACTTTTCTTTTTCAGAATAAGATGATTAAGAATAATGCCGTTGGCAAAACAAAAATTATTTATTGATTCAAGATTAGCAAAACCAACCGGATAAAAAACTTTTATCATTCCGCCTTCATTTGCAACTCTTGATTTGCCCGGCATATTTTGTAAAACCTGCATTAATTTTTCATTATCTTTTGCGCCCACTTCCACCATATCTTCATTGGATAAAATTTCATTTACATTTCCTGACGTAATCAATTCTCCCTTTCGCAATATGGCAACATGGGTACAAACTTTTTCTACTTCATCGAGCAGGTGGCTTGCCATGATAATTGTTTTACCTTCTTTATATAAATTTTTCATAAGATCTCTTATTTCTGCAATTCCTACGGGATCGAGGCCGTTGGTTGGTTCATCAAAAACCAAAACTTCAGGATTGCCCAGCAGGCACGATGCAATGGCAAGGCGCTGTTTCATGCCAAGAGAATAGGTGTTGAATTTAGAATTTTTTCGTTTGGTGAGATCTACTTTTTCGAGCACTTCATTAATATCTTCTTTGCCATGTTGTTTTATTTCGGCAGCAATTTCAAGATTTTTTACTCCTGATAAATAATGATAAAAATTAGGCGTTTCTAAAAGCGTTCCAATTTTTCGTCTATGCATCTCTGTTGGGTCTTCATCAAAAAGTTTATATGTTCCCGAAGTGGGTTTGAGTATATCCATGATGGTTCCCAGCAAAGTAGTTTTGCCACTTCCATTGGGGCCGAGTATTCCAAACACGGCGCCTTCGGGCACGGAGAAATTTACATTTTTAAGCGCCTGAATTCTGCCGTATGATTTCGATAAATTTTCAACAGTGAGTATTGACATAAAAATTAAAATATCTGCAATATACAAGATGCAATTTTTAAAATAATAAACGATTGTGAAGAATGGCAATTAAGGCATTTGCTCATCATGCCACATGCTTGAAAAATCACCGATAATTGCAAAGCCCGCGTCATTAAAATTAAGCTTATTCAACTTTAAATTATCAATATCATTTTGCAAAACTTTTCTTGTAAAAGGATTAATTGTTCCACCGGTTAATCCTGCACGAATGTTAGGATCGTATTGAAATTGCGGATCAACTAAAGTTCCACGCGGATACATAATTCCGGGTTGTCCATAGCCGCGAATATCTAAATTTTCAGGATGATCCAAACCCAGCGTGTGCCCGTACTCATGCGCTGCAGTAGTAGAATTATTTAATAAATTTTCTAATTTAAAATATCCGGTATTGCAGCCCAATCCATCAACAAAAGAAATATTGCCGTGTGCATATTCTTCTATTCTGAAATAATTATTGCGCGGATTTATATTTTCAAAAATCATTTCGGGAGTAAGATATTTTTCATAAACTCCTTCAACATCAAAAAGAACATTATAAAGATTTTTTTTGATAAATATTTTTGCATTAGGTTCATTCCAGTGACCTGAAATATCTTTTGCAATTTGCCTGCTTAAAATTTCATTTGCAGCATTTCCATAAAAAAAGATAGTTGAATGAATGATGAATAAATTATTGGTTGGCTGAAGTTCTGCTTCTCCCATGATTAAATTTTATTGGTTGTTTTACAGTATATCAATCCAATATTTTATTTGATAAAGAATTAAAGATACATGCCGTAAGTAATTCAGAAACTTATTTATTTTTAATAAAATTTATTTGCTTTTTTTTCGTTATGAATTAAATTACAAAAAATTAAAAAAATTATACTGCATCTGTTATCCATTTCCTTACCAAAATCTTAAACAATGTCCAAAAATTTTTGTGTAAAATTTTCCTGCATAATTTTTTGCTTTACAGCAATTGTTTATTGTAACAAGGCCGCTGCTCAATGTGGTGTTCCTCCCACGAATGGTTCTGTTACAATTTCTATCGCTAATAATATTGTAAATACCTATTACCCCGGAACCGGAAATCCTGCGGCTGGCAGCAATACCATTACAATCGGAGCAATTGATTCAAGAGGAAATGCCACACCCATTTCTGCCGGCGATTTAGTATTAATTATTCAAATGCAAGGCGCGGATATTAATGCTACCAACTCCGATGCTTATGGCGATAATGCAGCAGGAGCGCCTGCTTCAGGTTATCTCACTTCCAATCTTAATGCGGGATATTATGAATATAATACGGTTTCATCCATTGCAGGTCCTTTAATTACTTTCGATTACTCATTAGCCAATAGTTATTTTAATCGGGATTATTCAATCGTAAATTCTATTCAACGTTATGAAGTAATACGCATTCCGCGTTATTATGATTTAAAAATAAAAACTGGGGCTTCCGTTACTTGTCCTGCCTGGAACGGAAGTACGGGAGGAGTGGTTGCAATTGATGTAAATAATAAATTTACTTTAAGCGGATCAATTGATGTAAGTTTTAAAGGATTTAGAGCAGGAGGTGGTAAAAATTTAAATGGTGCAACTGCAGGCAACTCCAATGGAAGCGGTGTATTATCTAATACAGATTACCGGTGGAATTCTCCAATAACAAATGCAGCAAACTTAACCGGCGGAGTAAAAGGCGAAGGCATTGCCGGCACACCTGCTTATTATTTTGATTATGGAACCACTTTCACAAACACAGCGAGCGTGGAAGGATACATTGGCGGAAGTATGGGCAGAGGAGCGCCGGGAAATGCAGGAGGCGGAGCCACGGATGGAGATCCCTCAACAAATCAAAACAACTCAGGAGGAGGCGGCGGCGGCAATGGCGGCAGTGGCGGTAATGGCGGCAGCGGATGGCACGGCACAACAGGAGATGTAAATACATTTCCAACGGGCGGCTACGGCGGATCGGTCTTTGCACAGGTTTCTACCGAAAGATTTTGCATGGGTGGCGGCGGCGGCGCAGGCTCTGCTGATAGCAGCCTTTCTTCTAATGAATACAGTTGCAGCGGCGGCGGCGGCGGTGGAATTATAATTGTACGGGCTACTCAATATACGGGTTCCGGAAGTGTTTTAGCAAATGGATCAAACGCTCCCGGCGTTACTGATACTTATATACCTCCGCAAACAGATGCAGCAGGCGGCGGCGGTGCAGGTGGCAGTATCATTATGGTAACTACCGGCCCCGGCATTGTTGGGTTAGACAATATAACCGCGTCTGCAATCGGAGGCGCAGGAGGTGATATGACTAATTATTATGATTATGGCCCTGGCGGTGGTGGCGGTGGCGGAGTAATAATTACCAACGGAACTTTTTTATCAACTGATGTTTCAGGCGGAAGTAATGGATTAACGAGATCGGTTTCGCCAACGGGCAGCATTGATAATAATTATAATGCAACTCCTGGAAATGATGGTGTCTTAATGTCTTTATCATCACCTCCCAAGTTCATAAATTTAATTAATCCATCATCTCCCTGCGGAGTGCTTCCTGTAACCTTAACCGATTTTTTTGCTACGGCCAATAAGAATATAGTTGACCTACAATGGAAAATTGCTAATGTAATAAACTTAAAAAGTTTTGAACTTCAATATAGCGCTGATGGTAATTCTTTTTCAAAACTTGCTGATGTAAATTATCAAAATCTTATTTCAGCGTATGATTATATTCATGTAACGTCATCTTATAAAAATTTTTACAGGCTTAAAATGATTGATAATGAAGGAAAATTCTTTTATAGTAAAATATTAAACGTTCCATTAAAAACAGCGCAAGGCGATGGCGTTTTATTAATGTATCCTAATCCGGCTTATAATAATTTAACGTTGAAATTAACCTCCGTTCAAAATGAAACTGTTGATATAAAAATAATTGATAACACAGGAAAAGTTTTTATTAATAAAATTTTTAAATTAAAACAGGGAGCAAATTATTTATCTATTGACGGAATTGATAAATTAGCATCGTCTGTTTATTTTGTTAAGGTGAAATCGCCATCAATGGATGTTGTTGAAAAATTAATTATTAATAAAAAATAAAGCATTAAAAAAAATTCTGAATAAAACAGGATTTTTTTATTTAGTGTTATATTAATCATAAGGTGGTGCATACCCACAAAGGCACAGAGCCCACAAAATATTTTCATTTGTGCTCTTAGTGGCTTAGTAGGAAAACATAGGACGTAAAAAACTTAACTTAACATTAGTTTCTTACAGGCTTTCCGGTTTTTAAAACGCTTTGCAATCTTTCTAAAGTTTTTCTTTCACCGCAAAGGCTTAAGAATGCTTCTCTTTCGAGATTCAATAAATATTGTTCGCTTACTAATGTTGGTTCACTAAGATCGCCGCCACACATTACATACGCTAATTTTTTTGCAATTAATACATCATGCTCGCTGATGTAATTTCCTCTGAACATTCCGTTAATTCCGGCATACAGCATTCCTAATCCCGAACGACCAAGCACTCTTATATCCGTTCTTTGAACCGGAGTTGTATAACCTCCGTCAAAATTTTCAATCACACTTTGTTTGGCGTCTGCAATTCTTCTCGATTGATTCATGCTAACTTCGTCTATGCCTTTCCGTAAGATACCGAGTTCATACGCTTCAAATGCAGAAGTTGCAACTTTTGCAGTGCCAATTGTGATAAACCTATTTTGCAAAGGGATGGTATCGGGTTCATTGTGCTGCACGGCGTCAGAAGCTCGTAAAGTAAATTCTTTAGTGCCACCACCACCGGGAATTAAGCCTACACCAACTTCAACCAATCCGATATATGTTTCAGCAGCAGCTTGTACTTTATCACTGTGCAGGCACATTTCACAGGCGCCTCCAAGTGATAATCCATGTGGCGCCACTATAACTGGTATCGAAGAATATCTTACACGCATCATTGCATTTTGAAACATACGAACTGCTAAATCCAATTCATCATATTCCTGCTCGGCAGCATACATGAAAATCATTCCAACATTAGCACCGGCGCTGAATTGCAGTCCTTCATTGGCAATAACCAATCCTTTATATCTTTCTTCAGCAATTGCAATTGATTTATTAATTGCTTCCAGCACTTCTCCTCCAATGCTTCCCATTTTGGTATTCCATTGCAAGCCCAAAACATTATCACCAATATCATACAAATTGCAAGCGCTGTTTTTCCAAACAGTTTTTTCTTTAAGATCGCTTAATATAATAAACGCATCGCCGCCCGGCAATGGCAAATATTTTTTATTACTAACGGTGAAGCATAAACGCTTTCCATTTTCAATTTTATAAAATGAAGTATTGCCTGCATCAATAAATTCATCAACCCATTTGGCAACATGATAACCTGCTGCTTTCATCGCTTCGGTAGTTTCTTTTACACCAAGCACATCCCACGATTCAAAGGCGCCAAGCTCCCAGACAAAGCCAGCTTTCATGGCATCATCAATCCGATAAATATCATCGCTTATTTCTGGAATACGATGAGAAATATAAGCGAACAAGCTGTAATGAAATGCACGATAAAATTCTCCTGCTTTATCTTTTCCTGCAATTAAAATTTTTAATTTTTGTTTTAAATCATCAATTGGTTTTGCTGCATCAAGTGTTGCAAATTTTGATTTTTCCCTTGGCTCATATTCAAATGTTTTTAAATTAAGCGTTTTGATTTCTTTTTCCCCTTTAGGGGTTAGGGGTATTTTTTTAAAAAATCCTTGCCCTGTTTTATCGCCGAGCCAATTGTTATCCACCATTTTTTGCAACCACGAGGGAATTTCGAATGTTTGTTTGGCTTCATCTTCCGGGCAATTTTCTTTCACACCATTCGCAACTTTTACCAGTGTGTCAATGCCCACCACATCAGCAGTACGAAAAGTTGCAGATTTTGGCCGGCCAATAATTGGCCCCGTTAATGCATCAATTTCATCAATATTTAAATGCAGTTTATCCATAATGTGAAAGATGGACATGATGCTGAAAACACCGATGCGATTGGCGATGAACGCAGGCGTATCTTTACAAAGCACGGTTGTTTTTCCTAAAAACAAATCACCGTAATGTATTAAAAAATCTATAACTTCTTTATCTGTAAATCCGGTTGGAATAATTTCAAGCAATCGCAAGTATCGCGGCGGATTAAAAAAATGCGTTCCGCAAAAATGTTTTTTAAAATCATCACTTCTTCCTTCGGCCATTAAATGAATAGGAATGCCTGAAGTGTTGGAAGTAATTAATGTTCCCGACTTGCGGTATTTTTCTACCTGTTCAAAAATTGATTTTTTAATATCTAATCTTTCAACAACTACCTCAATCGTCCAATCGCAACCGGCAATATCTTTCATGTTATCTTCAAAATTTCCTGTTGTAATATTTTTTATTACATCTTTTGTATAAACAGGAGAAGGATTACTTTTTATTGCAGCAGCCAAAGCATCATTTACAATCTTATTGCGTTGGGCTGGTTTTCCCCCTTCGGGGGAGCCAGAGAGGGCTGCTATGTCCAACAACAAAACCTGCACGCCAATTCCTGCAAACAAACATGCAATGCGGCTTCCCATTACTCCGCTTCCTAATACGGCTACTTTTTTTATCGTTCTTTTTTGCATAAACAAAATTAGTTAGTTAAACAACTATCAAGACGAAGTTAAGAGTTTAAGAATTTATAAAAATTCTCCAATCAACAATTTTATTTTTCTCCCTTAAAAAATCCAAGTTTAGTTAATATTTCTTTGGTGATATGCATTCTTACATTTTGCATATCAATATTTTTATCAGCAGATTTTATTAACGTTACAAAGCAGTACACATGCAGGTTTTCTTCTACCCAACCCACCATCCATCCTATTTCATTATTTTTTTCGTCAATGCCGGTGCCGGTTTTATAGCTTAATTTATACAAGGTGTTATTCTCCTGAAGCATTACATCACGCACAATTTGCTGGGAGCGTTTGGTGAATGGAAGTTTATCATAATATAATTTATTAACAAGCCCGAGTTGCTCATCGGGAGAAATTTTTAAAGTATTGTTGAGCCAGAAAGAATCTATCGGGCCGCCAATGTTCATGTTGCCATAATGCAATGTATCAATCCAATATTGCATTGTATCTCTTCCGATGCGCCGTGCAATTTCCTGGTAATATGGCACAGCCGAAACTTTAAAGGCTTCCTCCATAGTAAGATCTTTGTTCCATGCAGGGTTCCATCGTTTTACGCTATCCCATTTTATGATCATTTTCTCATCAGTAATTTTCCCGGTTTCCAATCCAATGAGAGAATTTACAATTTTAAAAGTAGATGCGGGTAGTACTCTTTGGGTATCTAATTTTAAATTGTATAATGTTATTCCGCCCTTTGTTACATCCAATAAAGAAAAACAACCATCTACGTGAGCCGAATCAAAAAATTTCTTCAGGGAATTATCTGTTTGGGTATTATTAACGGTGCACGAAGAAATAAAAATAAAATTTGCAATTAAAAAAAATATATAACGGTTATGCATAAACGCAGTTTGGTTTTTTGTAAAATTATTTTTGTTTTTCTGCAAGATGTTTGGCAGTGGCATGCAAAGCTTCATAAAAATCGTTTCCGTATTTTCTTATTAAAGAATCTTTACAAAAAATGTAAACGGGGACTTTTAATTTTTTACCCAGGCTGCATGCGGCTTTGCAAAGGTCTTCGCGGGGTTGATAATTTACAAGGTCTGTTTTGTTTTTACTACTTTTTTTTATTTTTATTGGAAACAAATGGCAGCTTAAAGGTTTTTTCCAGTTTATTTTTTTATCGTTGTAAGCCTGTTCTATGGCGCATTTCACAATTCCGTTTGCATTTTTAATTCCGTACACACACATACCCGAATTAATGGTTGGCGTTACCCATCCAAATTCTTTATCGTAAATATAGTTTCCCTGCTTTTCAATTTCCGTTACCGATTCTTTTGTAAGATATGGTTTCACAAATGGGTAAGCATCGTTAAGCTCTTTCAGTTCTTTATTTTCAAGCGGCGCTCCTGCATCGCCTTCCACACAACAGCCACCTTTGCATTTTATAAGATCGCAAACAAAATGTTCTTCAACAACTGAGTCGCTTATTAAAACTTTATCAATGTTTATCATGCGGCAAAAGTAAGCAATAGCCCCTAACCCGAAGGGGAAAATGCAATCTTTAATAAGTGTCTATTGAATATTATTTTAATTCAAAATATCACTTCATGCTAATAGAAGAATTATTTGATTTATTAACCAAGTTTAGTTCCTTGCCCTTCGGGAATCCCGATAGTTATCCGTGAGGAAATGGGGCTTTTCCTACTTCCACTTCAGCGTATTGATGATATACTTCATATCTTCTTCTAAAAAATTATTAACCGGCCGCAGGGAATCTTCATTGGGCGTGGCATCAAAATATAAAGCGCCTCTTAAAAAATTATGTGTGGTGTCGCTTAAAAAAAATTGTTTGGCAGTTGCCACATTTCCTGAAAGCCTGAAAAAAATTCCAGTAAGATGATTGGGTGTATGCATTACGCTATCTTCAATCGAATTGGCTTTTACATCATTTTTATAAGTAAGATTGTAACAGTCATTCACCAGGTTCTGAAAAATATTTTTAGCGGTGGAATCTTTGTAATTTCCATGGGCAGTTTTTACTTTATAGGTTGAAGTTTGGCCAATAACTTTATAAGTTATATAAATTTTTCCATTCAGCGAAGGGAAATCAATGTTTATAGAATAAGGATTTTTTTCTTTCTCATTGTCAATAAGCGAATCCCGCTCAATTGCAGCATACACGGGATATTCAAAAGAATAAGGAAAACCGGGTTTATCAAATGTTACATATTTTTTTTCAGGAAAATCTATTTTATAATATCCTGTTTTTTTTGAAGTATAAGTTGAATTGCAGCTTATAAAAAAAATTAATAATAAAATTTTTATTAAGAAACTATTCGCTTTTAGTAGTTTTTTTATCTTCATTTTTTTTCAATGTAAGCTTTACTTTTTCAATTCTATTTTTATTTATTATCAACGGTATAAAAGTAAAATCGCCAGCAATTACATTTTCATTTACCTGCGGAAACTCGCCTGCAATTTCTAAAACAAGGCCCGCCAGCGAATCGCTATCGCCGCGAATTTTATCGAATGTGTCCACAGGAATATGAAGCGCTTTGCATACATCATTAATCATGGTTTTTCCTTCAAATATATAATTGTAATCATCTAATTTTTTATTTACACTTTGTTCGTCGTCAAACTCATCTTGTATATCGCCGATAATTTCTTCCATAATATCTTCGAGCGTTACAATGCCGGATGTTCCGCCAAATTCATCCACCACTACTGCCAGATGGATTCGCTTATTTCTGAAATCCTGCAGCAAGTCTTCAATTAATTTTTGTTCGTGCACATAAAATACGGGACGCATCAACGCATGCCAATCATACATTTCTTCATTAAGATAAGGTAACAAATCTTTGGTGTGAAGAATGCCTGCAATTTCATCGAGATTATTTTTATAAACAGGCAAGCGGGAGTAATGCATCTCTTCCACTTTATTTTTTACATCAGTAAAAGAAGTGTCGAATTCAATGCCACTTACATCGAGGCGGGTACGCATCGTTTGCTTTACTGTTGTGTTGCCAAATTTCCGGATGCCTTTTAAAATTTGTTTTTCTTCACTGGTGGCTTCATGATCGGGAAGCAGGTCAATTGCATAATCGAGTTGGGTATCGTCCATTCGTGAAGAACCGGAATGAAATGCTTTTTCTATTGAATCGCTCAGCCGTACCAGCCGGCTGCTGGGCCGAAAAAAAATACTGTAAAATATTTCTATAATAAGAGAAGCAGTAGCAGCAAACCATATTTTATGATGCGTGGCCCAAACTTTTGGAAGTACTTCACAAAACATAACTAAGAACGCCGTTACTACAATTACTTTTATTATAAATTCAAAAATAAATTGCAGGTGAAGGCTATCAATCCAGCTATTCATTAAAGTATTTAATATAAGAATGATGCCAATGTTTACCAGGCTATTGGCAATTAACATAGAAGCTAAAAGATTTTTAGGATTTTCGAGAAGAGTAACAATGCGCCGGTAAGCGGGCTGCTGGCGTGTTTTCAGTACATTGATATCTTTTGTGGTGAGAGAAAAAAAAGCAACTTCTGAACCGGCTACTAAAAATGAAATAAAGAAAAGGATAATGATTGTAAAAAAAAGTATGGTTGAAGCGGCGGGAGTTATCGCCAGAAAATCGAGCACATTATAACGGTAACGGCTATACGAAAAATAATCCAAGATGTATAATTTTAATTAAGATGCAGATGAGTACCATTCATCCGTTTTTAAAAAGGCAACTTTTCCGAGCCTTCATCAATAGGCGGCGCTTCATTTGCCGGTAAACCTTCATGAGGCGTATCGGTGTTCGATTGTCCGGCATCGGAGCGTTTGTCCAGCATAATCAGGTTGTCGGCAATTATTTCGGTGGCTACTTTTTTATTGTGGTCTCTGTCTTCCCAATACCTTGTTTTTAAGCGGCCTTCAATATACACAAGGCTGCTTTTGTGCAAATATTTTTGAGCAAGTTCCGCAAGCCCGCGCCACAATACCACATTGTGCCATTCGGTTTGTGAAATTAATTTTCCTGTTTTGTCTTTATACGTTTCGGTTGTTGCCAAAGGAAATTTGGCCACAGGAATATTACCCTCAAGGTATTGTATTTCGGGGTCTTTTCCCAAGTTGCCGATAAGTACTACTTTATTTACGCCTCTCATAAAAACTTATTTACGCCGGTTGAGTAAAATTGATTAAAAACAAATTTAAAGATACATTTTAATCTTGCAAATATGAAGCAATAAATTTAGGCAATGGCAATAAAGAAAATTCTTTTGCAGATACCGCTTTGTATTGGCTTAAAGATTTCACCGGCTTTTGTAAAGTGATATGAAAAAATTTTCCGGTTATGGTTTGGTGAGTAAGTTTTTGATTGAATGTTTTAGAAATTTTATTTATTGTAAAATCTGCTTCGCAAAACAATGAATTGAATTCAGGCGATTTTAAAAATTCTTTTTCAGAAACCAGTTTATCAGTTTCTATTAAAATGAATTCATACAAATTTTGCCAAATGTCTTTTTTGGTTCTTTTATTTATGTAAAATTTTTTCCCAATCTCAATGATAAGATAATTAAAAAAACGTTTTCTGATTTTTATACCTTTTTCTTTTATCGGCAAAGCAGGTATCAATTTCTTTTTAAAGGCGATGCATTTATTCATCAGTGGGCATTCAGAACACAGTGGCACCAATGGTTTGCAAACAACTGCCCCAAAATCCATGATGGCCTGGTTGTACCCAGCAGGATTTTTTTTATCAATTAATTCATTGGCGATCTTTGTAAATATTTTTTTTCCTTCTGCAGTATCAATGGGAATGTCAACTCCAAAAAATCTCGCTAATACTCTTAAAACATTTCCATCTACCACAGCATAAGGTTCATTAAAAGCAAACGAAGCAATTGCCGCAGCAGTATAATGGCCAACACCTTTGAGTGATAAAATATCATGATATTTTTGAGGAAACCTGCCACTCAATTCATCATTAATATATTTTGCAGATGCGATTAAATTTTTGCAACGGCTGTAATAACCCAATCCTTCCCACAATTTATATACTTCCTGTTCTTTGGCTTTAGCAAGTTTTTTCACCGTTGGCCATGTTTTAATAAAGCGACTATAATAATCCAATCCTTGTTGCACCCGTGTCTGTTGCAAAATGATTTCACTTATCCAGATTTTGTACGGATCTTTTTCCCCTTTCCACGGCATTTCTCTTTTATTTATATTTCTATCCCATTTTATTAAATTTTCAAAAAAAAATTTCTTATTTTTCATCAAATATTAATTCGTAAAAAAATTTTTATACAAAAGATGATTCTATATTAATCAGAATGACATTTAAAATAAACAATATAAATTTGTGCTACCCTGATTAAAAACATTTTATTTGGAATTAAATCATTAACCCCATTTCAATGTATTAAAAATGAGAAAAGCAGATATTATTAATCAAATTTCAGAAAAGACCGGTATTCCAAAAGTAGATGTTTTGATGACACTCGAAACTTTGTTTAAAGAAGTAAAGGAAACTCTGGCACAGGGCGAAAACATTTATATAAGAGGATTCGGCAGTTTTATAACCAAAAAACGCGCTGCTAAAATTGGCAGAAACATTAAGAAAAATGTTGCCGTAGAAATACCGGAGCATTACATTCCCGCTTTTAAGCCCGCAAAAGAATTTGTAAAGGAAATTAAATCGCGCCACCAGGAACGCAAAGAACAATAGTCGTACTTTTGCACGGGAATAAAAAATCCCTTTATTCAAATTGATTAAAAGAATTATTCTTGCAAGTGCAGGGCTTCTATTTTTATTTGCCCTTTTAATTTTTGGAAAAACAACCATTCCAAAACCTGATATTCCCCAGGCCACCGAAACCGTTTCAACATTTAATATTACTTCTTTTATTGATAAGGCAAAACAAAACTTATCTCCTTCACAACTTGTTTTTGTATCAAAAATTGAAAACAATATCAGCAGAGGGGATGTAAAAAATCAATCTGAAAAACAATTAACGCAACTTGCTAATTTTTGGAAAGATTCAGCAAATATGTTTCCGCCGTACGCTTATTATTTAAGTGAGGCGGCCAAATTGGATAATTCGGAAAAAAACCTCACCTTTGCAGCCCGTTTGATTTTAGAGAACATGAGAAGGGAAGATAGTGCGGAACTAAAATCGTGGGAAGCAGAGACCGCAGCGTCTTTATTTGAAAAAGCTCTAAAGCTTGATCCTGACAATGACGATTTGAAAGTAGGATTGGGAAGTTGCTATGTGTATGGCGAAGGAATGATAGGAAATCCGCAACAAACTATGAAGGGAATTCAGCAATTGCTGGATGTGGTTCGTAAAGATTCCAACAATATGCAGGCGCAATTGGTTTTGGGAGTTGGCGCAGTTATTTCGCGCCAATACGATAAAGGCATTGAACGGTTGAATAAAGTAGTTGCTTTTGATCCCGCCAATCTCGAAGCAGTGTCGTGGCTGGCCGATGCGTATGCAGGTTCGGGCGATAAAGCCAATGCCATAAAATGGTATGAGCATACTAAAGCCTTAGTAAATAATCCGGAGTTTACTAAAGAAATTGATGAAAGAATTAAAGCATTAAAAACCGGACCTTAAGATTTTGCAACAATGCTGGGTTAAAACAAATATTTTGATTCAGCTTAATTATAATTTATTTTAAAAATTACTTATTTATGCCTTGTGGTAAAAAAAGGAAACGCCATAAAATTGCAACTCATAAGCGTAAGAAACGTTTGAGAAAAAACCGTCATAAAAAGAAGTAAAAGCTTACTTTTACTTTCCTTACCGGCATGCCGATACCCCCTCCGTGAATAATTAAGAAATTAATTAAAAGATTTTGAGTTGAACAAGGAACTTATTATAAATGCTGCTCCACAAGCAGTAGAAATAGCCTTACTTGAGGATAAAAAACTTGTTGAATTGCATAGTGAAAATGCCAATGCAAGTTTTGCTGTGGGAGATTTGTACCTGGGGAAAGTAAAAAAATTAATACCGGGCCTCAATGCAGCTTTTGTAGATGTTGGTTTTGAAAAAGATGCTTTTCTTCATTACACCGATCTTAGCCCGTATGTACGTTCCATTCTTAAATTTACAAGAATGGCTATTAATGACAAAACCGAAACCAGCTTTGATTTTTCATCATTTGCAGTAGAGCCTGAAATTATAAAGACAGGAAAAATTTCGGAAGTATTAAGTGGTAAACCTAATATTTTAGTTCAAATATTAAAAGAACCGATTGCAGCCAAAGGCCCGCGCCTCAGTTGCGAACTTTCTTTGCCCGGAAGATTTGTAGTGCTTACTCCATTCAATGATATTATTGCAGTATCACGAAAAATTCATTCTTCAGATGAAAGAAAACGTCTTCAAAAAATTATTGAAGCATTTAAACCAAAAAATTTTGGAGTAATTGTGCGCACCGCCGCCGAAGGAAAACATACATCGGAATTACATGAAGATCTTTTATCGCTGATAAATACCTGGAAAAATATTCAAAAGAATTTAAGCGGCGCAGTAGCTCCTTGCAAAATAATGAGCGAAGAAGGAAAGACCAACAGCATTCTACGCGATTTGCTCAATGAAGATTTTAATAAGATTGTTGTAAATGATAAAAATATTTTCAACGATACCAAAACTTATTTGCAAAGAATAGCGCCCGATAAAACAGAAATACTTTCTTTTCATAATAATGGCTCGCCTGTTTTTGACAGCTATGGAATTACCAGACAGGTAAAAGCTTCTTTTGGAAAAACCGTAAACCTGCCAAGCGGTGCCTATCTCATCATTGAGCATACAGAAGCCCTACA
The DNA here is from genome assembly GCA_025933775.1 of Chitinophagaceae bacterium. Classification (GTDB taxonomy): domain Bacteria; phylum Bacteroidota; class Bacteroidia; order Chitinophagales; family Chitinophagaceae; genus Ginsengibacter. Next base: position 3,051 of record JAICZH010000042.1, on the reverse strand, counting down.
TGTAATAGATGTAAATAGCGGTTACAAAAGTGTAAGCAACAACCAGGAACAAAATGCTTTTGAAACCAACCTGGAAGCGGCTGCAGAAATTGCCAGACAATTAAGATTGCGCGATATTGGCGGAATAATAGTGGTGGACTTTATTGATATGAAGCTGATGGAAAATAAGAAAAAGCTTGCCGACCACATGGATGTTTTTATGCGTGCCGATAGAGCAAAACATGCAGTACTTGCTATTAGCAAATTTGGCCTCATGCAAATTACCCGCCAACGCATGAAACCCGAAATGAACATTAATACATCAGAAGTATGTCCGAGCTGCGACGGAACCGGTAAAATCGCATCCACACTGGTTCTTGAAGATGAGATTGAAAAAAATCTCAGCTACCTCATTATGCAAAAACACAAAGGGCTTACCATAGAAGTGCATCCCATATTACATGCCTATCTTACAAAAGGAATTCCTTCCAAACGCATGAGATGGCGGTGGAAATACAAACAACAAATTGCTATAAAACCCAACAGCAATTACCACCTTACCGAATTTCATTTTTACGACAAAAGCGATGAAGAAATAAAATTGTGATACAAATTTTATATCTCCAATTTTAATCATTTTAAAAATATCTTTGACAAAAGAAAAATTTGTAAAAGTATTTTACAATAAGCAATCTTTATTTTTCCTAAAATGATTTATGAAAAAGAAGAGGGACTAAAATATTTTTATTTAAACAAATAAATATAATTTTAGAATTATGATGGCACCTTCAAAGGGCATATTATTAATTGCCAATCCGTTTTTAAAAGATCCTAACTTCAGCCGTACCGTTATTTTTCTTTGCGAACATTCGGATGAAGGCAGCTTTGGATTTGTTTTAAATAAAAGGTTACCCAAAACACTTGAAGAACTTGTTCCCGATTTAACGGCAACTAATTTTCCTGTGTACGAGGGTGGCCCCGTGCAGCGAGACACCCTGCATTTTTTGCATCAATATCCACAATTGATAAGTGGCGGTGAAGAAGTAATGCAAAATGTTTTTTGGGGAGGCAATTTTGAAAGTCTTTTAATTAATTTTAAAAATAATGATATACATAAAAGCCGGATACGTTTTTTTATCGGCTACAGCGGATGGAGCGAAGGCCAGCTTAATGAAGAAATGAAAGAAGAAAGCTGGCTAACGGTGAAGGCTACACGAAAATTGATTTTCGATACGCAACCTGAAGACGTTTGGAAAAATTCTTTGAAACAACTCGGAGGTAATTATGAAATGATGATCAATTTTCCTATTGATCCGCAACTCAATTAAAATACCGGTGTAAAGAACTTTTAAAAATTTTTAATACACAAAATTGCTTTATCGAATCTTACTGTTTCCTGCCAGGATTTTTATACATTTTTATTGCCGTAAAATTGTTATCAATAATAAAAGCCTTTTGCAAAAAAAAGGCCCGTTGCTTATTGCCTCCAATCATCCCAATTCATTTTTAGATGCGATTATATTAACCACGCTTTTTAAAAATCGGGTTTATTCTTTGGCCCGTGGCGACGCTTTTGCAGGAAAATTAATTACTAAAATTCTTCACTCATTAAATATGCTTCCGGTTTACCGGGTAAGCGAAGGAGTGGAAAACCTGGAGCATAATTATGCCACCTTTGAAGCATGCCAGCATATCTTTAAAAAAAATGGAATCGTTTTAATTTTTAGTGAAGGAAGGTGCATTAACGAATGGCATTTACGACCCCTTAAAAAAGGAACGGCAAGGCTTGCTATTGCTGCATGGAAGCAAAATATTTCTTTGGAGGTTTTGCCGTTAGGAATCAACTATAATAGATTTAGAAAGTTTGGGAAAAATGTTATTTTAAATTTTGGCAAAATAATTACCCAAGAAAATATAAGCTCTGATTTTTCAGAAGGCGCTACTATCAATGAATTTAATGAACTGTTGCATGAACAATTACAAAATCTTGTTTTTGAAATTGACAAAAACGATAACAAAAAAATAAAGGAATATTTTTTCATTCATCAATCTATTATAAAAAAAATATTTCTATTGATACCAGCATTGGCCGGGTTTATTTTACATTTTCCATTATTGTATGCTATACATATTTTAATAAAAAATAAAGCCGAAGACCATTACGATTCTATTATGACAGGAATACTTTTTTTTATCTATCCTCTTTATGTTTTGTTTTTAACTTTAGTGATTTTTTTTATTACATGGAATTCTTTTTCATTTTTTTTATTACTACTCATTCCTTTTTGCGCATGGTGCGCAGTGCAACTGTTTGATTAATTTTTATTTTCCAAAAACATAATAGAAAGTAATGCGATAAACAAGGTCGTAGCTGTTGTATAAGTTTGCCGGTCCCTGATTTGTATATTTATTGTACCAAACATTTGGCATAAGATGCACATTTTTTGCAAGTGTAAAATCCAAGCCTGCCGTTATAAATTGTTCTTTGGTATTCGGGTCGTTGTAAGAAGATGTGTTGCCTTTATAGGTGATGTATTTATTATTGTCAATTTTATTATCAGGATTGAATGCATCGTAACGTGCAAAGAATTTTAATTTATCTTTTATAAGTAATTTGTTTGCAAAAATTGAAATCCCTTTTGCCTGCACAGTTAAAACATCCACATTACCGTTTGCAATTTCTGTAGCCTGATTATCATTTTTTAAATTATTTATGTAACCTTCCACGCCAATTGTAAATGACGGAACTGAATAAGCCGCAAAACCTTTTATCATATTTCTTGAATGCATCGATCCATTGATAGAAGCCATGCGTTGATAGTCGGAATAAAAATTTATATACAATTTTTTATCTAAAAATTTTCCCCAGATATCTCCGTATAACCATTTGAAATTATCATTCTCAGGTTTTGCACCGGTACCATTGCCAACCATTACATCATAACCGAAATTTCCTGTTGCCGGATCGAATTTTCCCTGCAACGCAGCGCCGAGATCATAAGAAGGAGTGCCGCGAATATCAACGATTGTTTTTTCAATAGAACGATAACTCCAAATAGGTTCGGACGACAT
>JAICZH010000172.1 GCA_025933775.1 Chitinophagaceae bacterium | reverse complement strand
ATTTATCTTACTCAGAAGGCAAAACTTTTGCAGGAAATTATTATACGGCAATCGGCAGTAAGAATTAAAGGCGATACAACCGAATTTACAGCAGACAGCTTTCACGTAAAACCCAATGCCACGGTGGAAGATTTGCTGAAAGAACTTCCGGGGCTGCAGGTGGATAAAGATGGAAAAATTACTGCGCAAGGCCAGCAGGTACAAAAGGTTTTAGTAGATGGAGAAGAGTTTTTTAGCGATGATCCTACTGTTGCTACCAGAAATTTACGTGCCGACGCCATAGATAAGGTGCAGGTTTTTGATAAGAAAAGCGACCAGGCGGAATTTACAGGAATTGATGACGGGCAAACGACAAAAACACTAAATCTCAAATTGAAAGAGAATGCCAAACACGGATTTTTCGGAAAGCTTTCTGCGGGCGCTCTTGATAAATATTATAATGGGCAGGCGCTCATCAATGCCTTTAAAGGTAAAAGGCAACTGTCGGCCTTTGCGATTGCCAGCAGTACCGATGCAACCGGTTTAAACTGGCAGGATTCGCGGAGCTATGGATTTAGCAACGATAACATCTCTGTAATGGAAGGCGGAGGAATTATGATAACCTCCAATTCCGACGACCTTGGAACCCAAAGCTTTTATGGACAAGGCCTGCCTGAGAGTATGAAAGCTGGCATCCATTTTTCTAACAAATGGGATGATGATAAATTCAATGCCGGTGGAAATTACTTGTTTAATAAACTTGCAGTGAGAAGCACCGGCAATACCTATACGCAAAATATTTTACAGGACTCAGTGTACTACACCCGTGAATCCCAAAATACCCATTCAGATAAAATGAGGCATGCTTTGTCAGGCATGACGGAAATAAAATTAGATTCTTCATCATCGGTGAAAATTACTGCCGACGGATATGTGGGGACAAGCGAATCCAACAGCGACTATCAATCTCAAGCACTTGACGAAAATAATCAAAGAGTTAATACAAGTAAAAGGTTCACATCCAGCAAAGGCGACAACAAAGGTTTACGTGCCTCTGCGCTCTATAGAAAAAAGTTTAAAAAACAGGGAAGAACCCTTTCAATAAATATTGATGAAACCTATACCGACAACACCAGTAACGGTTATCTGAATAATGTATCTGAATTTTACAATTCAGGCGGTTCTGTTTTTCGCAGAGATTCTACCGATCAAAACAAAATAAATACAACTACCTCAAACATCGCCGGGATAAGAGCGACCTACACTGAACCACTCTCAAAAAAAACATACCTGGAAATTAATTATTCCTTTTATAACAACAACAGCTCTCAAAGCAGACTCAGTTATGATAAAGATGCTGGTGGTAAATATTCTACGCTGGTGGACTCGCTGAGCAATGAATTTAAATATCTATATAAAACCAATAGCGCCGGGCTAAATTACCGGTATAACGAAAAGAAATTTAATTTCTCTTTTGGTGGGAATATTGCAAATACTGCATTTCAGCAAACCGATTTAGTAAAGGACACTTCAAGAAAATATAGCTATTACAATCTTTTTCCAAGGGCAAATTTTTACTACAAATTCAACGCCTATAGCGGAATAAGATTTAATTATAACGGTAGTACAAATCAGCCTACGATAGATCAGCTACAACCTTTAAAAAATAATGATGATCCGCTCAATGTGGTGATAGGAAACCCGAACCTGCGCCAGGAATTCCGCAACTCATTTAACCTGAGCTTTAATAATTACAAAGTTTTCAGCCAGCGATCAATTTATATTGGTACCAATTTTACTTCCACAAGCGACGCCATCAGCAGCACCTATACTATTGATAATCTCGGGAAAAGAACCACGCAATTCAGGAACGTAAACGGCAATTATTATGGAAATTTTTATGCGGGATATTATATCAAAATACCAAAAACTCAAATCAATGTAGGTGTAAGCCCGCAGGGTAATCTTTCTAAAAACACCAATTTTGTAAACGGGCAGGAAAATGTAACCACAAACACCGGACTCTCCATGAGATTGAGTTTGAGAACTTATGTAAAAGATAAATACCAGTTTAATGTATCTGCATCGCCTTCCTACAATATTTCAAAATCAAGTATCAGTCAGGTAGCCGGTAGTAATTATTGGAGCTATAATTATTCTGTTGACGGTAGCTACTCACTGCCCCGCAAACTGGAAGTAGGTTCTGATGTAGATATGAATTTCCGTCAGAAGCTAAACACATTTGATGTGAACACTGATGTTATCTTATGGAATGCCTACATCGAAAAGAAATTTCTTAAGAACGATGCATTGGTATTACGGTTTAGCATACACGATATTTTAAACCAAAATAAAGGTTATAACAGAACGGTACAATCGTACGCCATTGTAGAAAAACATTATCTCACCTATCAACGGTATGGGTTAATCACTTTGACATGGAATTTCAATAACAAGGGAGGCGCAGGAGCTCCCAAATCAATGTTTTAAATTTTATAAATAAATGAAGAAGCTATTATTGTTACTGATAATATTTTTTTGCATCACCAGGTTCATGCCCAGGCAATTTTTTTATCCAAAGGAAAAATTGAATTTGAAAAACGCACAAATGTATGGGCTGATTTAAGAGGCAGCTTCGCAGAAGAAT
>JAICZH010000152.1 GCA_025933775.1 Chitinophagaceae bacterium | reverse complement strand
AAATTTCGTTTTCTGGAAACTACTTAATCATTTTGTTTGTGGTGACCCCGCAGAGACTCGAACTCTGGACCCGCTGATTAAGAGTCAGCTGCTCTACCAACTGAGCTACGGAGTCAATAATTTTTTTATTTTTTTTTAGAACTCTATCCCTCCTGATATAATCGGATGCTCTACTCACGAAAGCTTTCGGGAAGCTACCGAGTCAATAATTTTTGCAAATATAAATAATGATAAAAGCAATTAAGATTAATCATTATGTAAATACTTTTTAAATTTTTTAATAAAAATTTTTTACCAGTGATAAAATAAATTTCAAAAATTATCACATAAGTTTTACATTCACTTTTTTTAAATTATCTTCTGAACACTTTATATATATTATGGGAAATTTCCAAATTAAAACACAACCCAAAAAATACGATGCTATTATTGTAGGCTCCGGCGCAGGCGGCGGTATGGCTACTTATGTTCTTGCCAATGCAGGATTAAAAGTCTGCCTTATTGAAGCGGGGCCGATGTATGATCCTGCAAAAGATTCCAATCAATTAAGACATCCATGGGAGTCTCCGCGAAGAGGCGCCAGCACTAAGTTTCGTCCATTTGGCGATTTTGATGGTTGCTATTGGGGATGGGAAATTGACGGCGAGCCATACACCCAAGCAGAAGGTACAAAATGGGAATGGTGGCGTGCTCGTATGCTCGGCGGCCGTACCAATCATTGGGGGCGCATTTCACTTCGCTTCGGTCCGAAAGATTTTAAAAGAAAAAGCATTGATGGATTGGGTGATGATTGGCCCATAAGTTATGATGATGTAAAACCCTATTACGATAAAATTGATAAACTATTAGGTGTGTTTGGAACCAATGAAGGATTGGTTGATGATCCTGATGGTTTTTTTCTTCCACCACCAAAGCCGCGTCTGCATGAGCTTTTTATTAAACGAGCTGCAAACAGTATTCATATTCCGGTAATTCCATCACGTCTTTCTATTCTTACAAAAAAAATTAATAATGATCGCGGCGAATGTTTTTATTGCGCACAATGCGGAAGAAGTTGTAAAATTTATGCAGACTTTTCTTCTTCATCTGCATTAATAATTCCTGCATTAAAAACAGGAAACGTTGATCTCATAACCGATTCGATGGTTCGCGAAGTTTTAGTAAATAAAGAAGGAATGGCAACAGGTGTATCGTATGTGCATAAACCTGATATGCAGGAATATCAGGTAAATGGAAGAACGGTTGTTCTTGGGGCCAGCGCATGTGAATCGGCCAGGTTGTTATTGAATTCCAAATCGCCGCAACATCCCAATGGGCTTGCTAATTCAAGCAATGTTGTAGGAAAATATTTGCATGATTCTACCGGCGCAGATATGGGCGGAATTATTCCTGAATTGTTCGATCGCAAAAGATATAATGAAGATGGAGTAGGAGGTATGCATGTGTACACACCTTGGTGGCTCGATAATAAAAAACTTGATTTTCCGCGTGGCTATCATATTGAGTATGGCGGCGGGTTTGGAATGCCTTTGTATGGATTTAATTGGGGAATGGAAAATTTAAACGGCACTTATAAAATAAAAGGAAAGCAAAAAGAAGCCGGCGGTTATGGCGCATCATTGAAAGAAGATTATCGTTATTTCTTTGGGTCACATGTAGGCATGGCTGGCCGCGGCGAAGCGGTTGCAAGAGAAGATAGTTATTGCGAAATTGATCCGAATGTGGTAGATAAATATGGAATTCCCGTGTTACGTTTTCATACCACTTATACTGATTACGAAATAAAGCAGGCAAAGCACATGAAGGAAACCTTTGCAGAAATTCTTCATGCAATGGGCGCGGTAATTACCTGGGGTGGCGATGATACTGCGGCAAACAATTATGGATTGCATGCTCCCGGAAATATTATACATGAAGCAGGAACAGTTCGCATGGGCAATGATCCAAAAAAAGCGCCTTTGAATAAATGGGCGCAGGCATATGAATGTAAAAATTTATTTAATGTAGATGGCGGTATGTTTGTATCGCAGGGCGATAAAAATATTACATGGACGATACTTGCATTATCCATGCGTACATCAGAATATATCGTAGATCAATTAAAGAAAAATGAAATTTAAAAGCCCTAACCCCGAAGGGGAATAATATCTTATTAAAAAAATATAACGGTCATGGATAGACGAAAATCATTAAAAACAATTGCGCTGGGAACTGTATCAACAGGTTTAATTCTTGATGCATGTAAACTTGCCGATAAAAAAGAAAACGATAATAAAGTAGTTGCCAAAGACAACAATGCCAATGAAAATACCGGCATTAACCGGATGAAGGAAGAAAAAGAACATTATAAAGAAGTAACCTCTTATACTTTTTTTACGCCAGAAGAAATGGCAACCATTGCGGCTCTTGCAGATATTATTATTCCAAAAGATGATGTGAGCGGCAGCGCCACCGATGCTAAAGTGCCGGACTTTATTGAGTTTATTGTAAAAGATATGCCCGAGCACCAGGTGCCCATGCGTGGCGGTTTGCGCTGGCTGAACCTTGAATGTTTTCACAGGTATAACAATGCTTTTCAGGATTGCACAAAACAACAGCAGATAGAAATAGTTGACCAGATTGCTTATCCTAAAAAAGCTAAACCTGAAATGAAACAAGGTGTTTCCTTTTTTAATTTAATGCGCAATTTAACCGCTTCAGGTTTTTATACTTCAGAGATTGGTGTAAAGGATATTGGTTATATAGGTAATCAGCCAAATCAATGGAATGGCGTGCCGGCAGATGTTTTAAAGCAATATAATATTGCTTATACGCCAAAAGAATTGCAAGAGTGTGTTAGCTTTTCGTAATTGAAAAATTGCCGATTGTCAATTGCCTGTTGCTTATTGAAATTGCGTATATGCATCACCGTTAGATTTAATTTTTAAATAAATAATAATGAAAAAAAAATTAATTTTTATTCCTGCAATTTTATTTTTAGTAATAACAATTGCTAATGCACAACAACCAATGAAACACGAAGACACCGAATTATATACGCCCGTGCCGCCTGTCGTTACTCCCGGTAAATCCTGTGGGGATGCGCCTTCTGATGCAATCATTTTATTTAATGGCGATAATTTGGATAAATGGGTTTTAACGGATGATACTACAAAGCCTGCCGACTGGATTGTTCACAGTGGAATTGTTACAGTTAAAAAAACTTCCGGGAATATACAAACCAAACAATCTTTTATGGATTATCAATTGCATATTGAATGGCGTATTCCAAAAGATATTGAAGGTACGGATCAGGCACGTGGTAATAGCGGTTTATTTCTTGCATCAATAGGCAAAGGCGATGCCGGGTACGAATTGCAGATACTGGATAATTATAATAATAAAACTTACACTAACGGGCAAGCCGGCAGTATTTATAAACAAAATGCACCATTAGTAAATCCAAACAGGCCGCCGGGCGATTGGCAATCTTATGATGTAATATGGACTGCGCCCCGCTTTAATGAAGATGGTTCTTTAAAAAGCGCTGCAAGAGTTACTGCTTTTTTTAATGGCATCTTAGTGCAAAATAATTTCGAATTAAAAGGTCCAACACGCTACATCGGGCTTCCCACTTACAAAGGCGCTGCACATGGTGCTGCTCCTATAAAATTGCAGGCTCATGGAGATAAGAGTAAACCTATTAGTTTTAGAAATATCTGGGTGAGAGAGTTGTAAAATTATAAACTCTTATCATGACAAATAAATATTAATTTTCTACTAAATTTTTATTTTCTCCCGATTCTAAAAGATACTTATCATTTTGTTCTAAAAGAAAATCTCTATTTGAATATTCTTTTCTTTCCATTACAATTTGTTTTGTTATAGTATTTTTTAAAACAATATTTTCTGTATTTGTTATGATTTTGCTATATTTTTATATATTTTTCTCTATTTT
>JAICZH010000164.1 GCA_025933775.1 Chitinophagaceae bacterium | reverse complement strand
GTTGCAAGAAGAAAAAAGTTACAAATTATTTTTATCATACATTAAGGTTTTTAAAATCTTTTGTAATATATGCCAATCGAAAAATAGTTATCTGTTTTAAATGTAATTTTTTTAAAAAAGTAGATAAAAAAGTAACGCAAAAACATCGCTTCAGCAAGATTTTATTTACCTTTAAATTAATAAAAACATCTGCCATGTCATGCACTTTTAATTTAGCATTGCCCGTTGCCATCGGCTGCGATCATGCAGGTTTCGAATACAAAGAAGATATCATTTCTTTTTTAGATGGTAAAAGCGTAACATGGAAGGATTTTGGAACGTACTCGGCCGAATCGGTTGATTATCCTGATTTCGCACATCCTGTTGCTATTGCCGTTGAAAGCGGCGAAGCAAGTTTTGGAATATTAATTTGCGGGAGCGCCAATGGAGTTGCCATCACTGCAAATAAACATCAAAAAATTCGCGCCGCCGTATGCTGGGGCGAAGAGCTTGCCGAGCTTGCGCGCAAACATAATAATGCTAATATCATCTGCATTCCCGGTCGTTTTGTAAGAGAAGGCCTTGTTGAAAAAATGATTGAAATATTTATGCATACCGATTTTGAAGGTGGCCGTCATAAAGCGCGGGTAAATAAAATTGCATGTACCGAGCAACAACCTGCCTGATATTTTTTTTAAACAAGCGTTATTTTTTCCTTCACTCCATTTATTTTTATTGTAATAGTTTTTTGTTGAAAAAAATATTATACATTTAATTTCTCCTTTTGAATTATTCCTAATAACTCTGTAGAAAAAACCTGTACTGAAGTAGGTTAAAATTAAATTCTTATTGTCTCAAATTTTAGAGACTGTACTTTTTTTAAAGTTTCTTATTATTAAAAAAAATAAAAGTTTTCAGTTGATCATTTAATTCTGATCATATAATAAATCAATCAAAAAATTCTTTACATTTTTCTTTTTAAAAACAATCATTTTAAACTAAAAAAACAAACATGAAAAAATTACTTCTCAATGCTGCAGCCGCTCTTATTGTAATGCTGACTTTTAGTAATACCGTTTCAGCCCAGTCTGACAGGCCTTACACCGATGGACCTTTATGGCAGGTACAATTTGTAAATACAAAGCCTGGTATGAACGATCTTTATTTAAAAAATTTAGCCGAAGGATGGGTAAAAGAAATGCGTGCTGCAAAAGATGCCGGCTACATAATGGACTTTAAAGTTTTGCAATCTCCAAATGCTTCAGGAAATGACTGGAACCTTATGCTGATGTATGAATTAAAAAATTATGCTATGCTCGATGGGATGAATGAAAAAATGAGAACGCTTGCGAACAAAATTTTTGGCAATGAAGAAACCCAGCACACCAGCGCCGTTTCAAGAAATGATTTAAGAGATTTGATGGGAGGAAGATTAACCCAGCAACTTGATTTTAAATAAGCGCTGCTTCTATTAACTATGATAACCCGCTTAAAAAGCGGGTTATTTATGCAAACGAGTTATCTTTTATAAAAAGGTTCGTTTAAATAAAAATCTAAACATTGATTATAATAATTATTTTAATATAAACATGCAGGAAAATATTGACATTATTGATGAAACAAAAATTCCGCTTCGAAGAATTTTGGGTGTTACAACAGCTATATTATTGGTTGCAGGAAATATGATTGGAACCGGTGTGTTTAAAAAAATTGTGCCCATGGCGCAAACAGGTCTCAATCATAATTATATTTTATTTGCCTGGATTGCCGCAGGTTTTATCACATTGTTGGGCTCATTTACCATTGCGGGATTGGCGCAACTCACCACTGCATCGGGCGGGGCTTATGAATACATGCGTATTTGCTACGGAAGTTTTATCAGTTATCTTTTTGGGTGGACAGGTTTTATAATTCTGGGCAGCGGCTCTATTGCAGCCATTGGTTTTATTTTTTCACAATCTATAAATTCACTTGTCGCCATACCTGATCCGCTTCATCAATGGAGTAACATTTCTGTTGGAAATTTCATTCATCCATTTGCCGATTCAGGCATAAAAATTTTTGCAATAATAACTATTGGATTACTCACCTGGTTCAATTATCGTGGCGTAAAAAATTCTACGATAATGAATAACATTATAACCTCTGCTAAAATACTCGGCATCTTATTTTTAATTCTGGGTGGCCTTATTGCAACGAATTCCTTTGTTGCGAATGCCGGTGAAATACAGCATTCACAGCGCTTTTCGGGCACTTCACTTTTTACCGTTTTCTTTGGAGCCATGCTCAGCGCTTTTTGGGCTTACGATGGATTTCTGAATGTTTCTGCAGTTACGGGCGAAATAAAAAATCCAAAACGCAATGTGCCCATCGCAGTTATAAGCGGTGTTATCGTGGTAATGATTTTATACGTTATTCTGAATTATGCATTTATGAAAATAATGCCGCTTAATCAATTGGCTTCGCTGGGTGAAAATAAAATTGCTGCAACAGAAATGGCGGGTTTTATTTTTGGCAAAAAAGGAATTGCATTTATTTCAGTACTCATCATGCTTAGCTCTTTTGGTACGCTCAATGTGATGATACTTTTTTATTCAAGATTGTATTACCGGATGGCGCAGGAAAATGTTTTTTTTAAAAATGCATCAAAGGTGCATCCTGTTTTCAGAACGCCGTATATTGCTTTAATATATTCAATGGCGTGGAGCTGTATTCTTGTGCTGTCGGGCACTTTCGATATACTTACCAATATGGTGGTCTTTGCCGGATTTTCATTTTATCCCTTGCTGGCATGGGGTCTTATTAAGATGAAACGAAAAAAAATAATAGCTGATAAAATACCTGCTTATCCTGTTGCTCCCGTGCTTTTTATTTTACTTATAGGAACATTCCTAATAAATACTTTTCTTACAAATACAAAACAAACCATTACCGGAATTATTTTAATATTAACAGGAATACCGTTTTATTTTTTATTCAAACAAAAAAATTCAGTTGATAAAAAAATCAATTAAAAATTTTAGATTTATTACAACATAACGGTGATGGGTACACGAAGTTTTGGAACAACAAAAAATAAATCATTTGCTATATACTTTTAAATATCAAACATCCATCGCCATAACTTAAAAAACGAAAATTATTATTGAGCGCATAATCATAAACCTCTTTCCACTTATCACCAATCATTGCAGCAACCAGTAATAATAAAGTAGATTTTGGCTGATGAAAATTG
>JAICZH010000147.1 GCA_025933775.1 Chitinophagaceae bacterium | reverse complement strand
GGCAATTATCCAAAAGATACCAATCCTCCCGGAGGCCCATTAAAATTTTACGCAGCTATGGATGGAAGTAGTGTTGATAGTATCAGAGCCAATTTTGGAACGGATCATGATGTTACTTATGTAACTGGTGTAAACGGAATGGCGGCTCAATTTGATGGATCTAAAAATGGTTATATTGATTACGCAGCTCCCAATGATTTTGGATCTTCAACAAGTTTTACGATATCTTTTTGGCTAAATGTTACTCTTGCACAAAAAGACCATAACAATGCTGATGGAATTTTAGCGTTGGCAAGCACGTCAAATTTTTGGAGCAATTTTATTGTTTTCGCAGATCATGAATCAAGTACATCCGATTCCATGCAATTAAAATTTCATTTTGCTAATGGAAGTGGCGACAATTGGGACTTTGCAGGATATGTTGGCGATGCAAGATGGCCAAAAATGTATGATGGCCAATGGCATCATGTTGCATTTGTTTATGACGCACCTTCACAAACAGCAACACTTTATCGGGATGGAGTTCAATTTGACCAAAAGACTAATGAACCCATTGCATTTGATGGCAATCCTTCTAAGTTGATTATAGCAGGATTTCAGGAGGCAGAAGGAATTGTAGATACTTATGCAAATAATTCCTGGATGTCCGGTTTTCCCGGAATGATCGATCAGGTAAGATTATATGGCGAAGCATTATCTCCTGCAGATATTGCATCATTATATGCAAACAAGCAATAAAAAAATAGCTGATTATTTTATAAAGTAAGGGTGTAATTTTACATCCTTTTTTATTCATACTAATCAGCGTTAATTTTTTTTTATTTTATTTTTTCGTTTTAATAAATTTCTTCGTTGCATCCTGGTATACTTTTATAAGATGAGTATGTATTAAAGCAGGTGTTGGTTCATCATGCCCCTGAAGTAAAAGAGCTACACTCATAGACGGTTGTTTGGGCATGTGGCAGTCAATACAATTAGATTTGATAGAAGCAACGCTTAGGGAATTTATTTTACAAAAAGTTCCATGTTCTTTATTATGACACGCCATGCATCGCTGAGAAAATAATGCTTCCTTTCCTCTTTCATATTCATGTGTATTATGGCAGGTGAGGCAAGTCATGCCGCTCATTTGAAAGCATTTGCTTTCCTGCAATAATCCATATTGATTTCCATGCACATCAATTTCACTAATGGTTGGTCCGGAATTATCTTTTACAAAATAATTAGCTAAAGTATCTCCTGCAATAAATTCAAATGAAGGGGTTGTTTTTTGCAATCTTCCGCCATGGCACAATGCGCACAGGTCAAGGCTTTGCTGTCTTGTAAATGTAGCAGGATTAATAATATATTTTCCTACTAAATCTTTTGGATGTTGCATTTCATACGTAACATGATTTGCTCCGGGACCGTGGCATTTTTCACATTCTACTCCATATAAAATTTCATTGTGATCATATTCTTCAGGCTCTTTGCCGGGCGCAGATAATACAGTAACATAAGTACTGTGGCATTCAAGGCAGCGCGAAGTAACGGGCCGGTTATAAACAATTTTTTTCGGGTAGCCGGGACTGTTAGCCCATTCATTTGCGGACGTTAAATAGGAAATGGGCAATTGAAACAATTCATTATTTCTCCATGATAAATAAGTTTGTCCTTTAGCGCCCGAGCCGGTAATAATATCAAAACGCTTTGAAATTTTTTCAACACCGTTAGAATAAGCAGTCTGAAAAAAACCACTGTCGGTTTTTTCCATCTCAACATATAAACCCGGATGAAATGAAAAAATATTTTTTCCTTTTTCAAAACTTCCTTTTATATATTTTTCAATTGCAGGTTGCGATGTAAGAAAGTGACTGGTATGAACGAAACTATCATAAATATTTTTATGACAGGTAAGGCAGGCGGCTTCTCCTGCGAACTGTTTAAAATTTATATTTCTTATTTGTGATGTTGAATTATTTTTTTCTTTTTCATCACTTTCTTTTTTACCATTATTAATACATTGTATCAATATAAATAAACAAGAGCCAATTAATAAAATAACCGTAACAGATCGTTTGTTTCCTGTAAACATTTTCATGAAAAATTTTATATAGATATTAATGTAAAATTATTTTACACAGCTGCAAAGGTTTATTCCTTGTGTAAAAACTAAATCATACAGTACTCAAAATTCTCATACAAATCCATGCATAAAATAACTGTATATTTACATATAAAATTACTATTAATAAATTTCTAATTATGCCTTCAAAAAGGCTGACTGTTTTTTATTTTTTTTTATTGATAATAATCTCCGTTTCCTGCAGGCATAAAGATTTATTTACAAGCCTGCCCGAATCGCAAACTCATATTGATTTTGAAAATAAATTAGAGAAACGTCCGCTCTTCGGCATCTTGTATTATTTATATTATTACAATGGCGGCGGCGTTGCCATTGGTGATATTAATAATGATGGTTTGCCCGATATTTATTTTACCGCAAATAGATATGGCCACAATAAATTGTATTTAAACAAAGGCAACTTCCAATTTGAAGACATAACCAATAAAGCAGGCGTGGCGGGCATTGCAGACTGGTGCAGCGGAGCCACAATGGTTGATATAAACGGCGATGGGCTTTTAGATATTTATGTTTGTGCGGTTGCCAATCATCATGGATTGAAAGGGCATAACATGCTTTATATTAATAATGGCAACAATACTTTTACTGAAAGCGCTGCAAAGTATGGATTAGATTTTTCAGGCTTTACAACTCAGGTTGCATTCTTTGATTATGATCACGATGGCGATCTCGATTGTTATATTTTAAATCAATCTCATTACCCCAATCAAAATATTGTTGATACCAGCAACCGGAGAAAATTTGATCAATATGCCGGTGATAGGTTATATCGCAATGATGGCGTTCCAGGTTTCTCCCCTTCGGGGGGACGGAAGGGGGGCTTTACTGATGTAACTGCACAAGCTGGTATTTATGAAAGCAGTCTCGGTTATGGATTGGGCCTCGCTATCGGTGATTTAAATAATGATGGTTGGGATGATATTTATGTAGGAAATGATTTTCATGAAAACGATTATTATTATGTGAACAACCACGATGGCACATTTACTGAAAGCGGTGCAAAATATTTTAATCATTACAGCCGCTTTAGCATGGGCAATGATATTGCAGATTATAACAACGACGGCCAGCTTGATGTAGTAACAGTTGATATGCTTCCGCAGGATGAAAAAATTTTAAAAACTTATGGCAGCGATGAAAATCCTGATATATATAAATTGAAATTACTTAACAATGGTTATCAATATCAATATTCAAAAAATTGTTTGCAACGCAATAATGGTAATGGAACAAGTTTCAGTGAAACAAGTTTATTAAGCGGAGTTTCTGCAACAGATTGGAGTTGGAGCCCCCTCTTTGCTGACTTTGATAATGATGGTAACAAAGACCTTTTTATTTCGAGCGGAATTGTAAAGCGCCCTGTGGACCTGGATTACATAAAGTTCATTTCTGACCTTTACATGCATAAAGCATTAAACAGTTCTGATAAATATGATGATATGGCATTGGAAAAAATGCCTGATGGAAGTTCGCATCCATATTTATATAAAGGTGATGGAAAACTTTTTTTTAAAGATGTAAGCAATGATTGGGGAACCGGCGAAATGAAAGGATATTACAATGGCGCCGCTTATGCTGATTTAAATAATGATGGCAATCTTGATCTTGTAATTAATTCATTAAATGGGCCGGCAATTATTTTAAAAAATAATGCGCCAAAGAAAAATTATATTTCAATTGCATTCAAAGGAAATGATATGAATACGTTTGGTATTGGATGCAAAGCATATATTTTTCAAAAGAAAAAATTACAGTATGAACAACTCATGCTTACACGAGGCTTTCAATCTTCCTCGGAACCGCGCCTTCATTTCGGATTGGATACATCATCTGTTATTGACAGCATTCTTGTTGTTTGGCCAAATCAAAAATATCAGGTTGTAAAAAATATTAAGGCAAATAAGCAAATAATTTTTTATCAAAAAGATGCATCAGGCTTATTTATTTATAATAATTATTTTAAGCCTGCGCCCACATATTTTACTGATGTAAGTGATTCGATAAATATAAAATGGAAACACCGTGAAGATGATTTTGATGATTTCAATGTACAATATTTAATTCCGCATGAAGAATCTACAAGAGGCCCAAAGATAGCAGTGGCCGATGTAAACGGCGATGGGTTGGATGATTTTTATGTGTGCGGCGCTAAAGGACTGCCAGGCGTTTTAATGATTCAACAAAAAAATGGTTCTTTCATTTCTGCAGATACAACTGTGTTTAATAAAGATGCAAATTGCGAAGATGTGGGTGCTGTTTTTTTTGATGCTAACGGCGATGGTTATCCGGAT
>JAICZH010000088.1 GCA_025933775.1 Chitinophagaceae bacterium | reverse complement strand
TCAACCTGTTGGTATTCTTACTAAAAATTCGTGGATCATAAAAGATAAAGATATACTGCAGGAAATGGCAAAAAAAAATTTGGTGACGGCAATGGTTTCTATTACCTCATTCAATGAAGATCTGAGAAGAATAATGGAGCCGAGAACAACAACAGCTAAGCAAAGATTGAAAGTAATTGAAGAATTAAGCAGTGCCGGTATTCGCATGGGCATTATGATGGGGCCAATGATACCAGGATTAAATGAACATGAAATGCAACGCATAATGAAAGCGGCAAAAGAAGCAGGCGCAAAATTTACTGCATATACATTTATACGATTAAATGGCGCCATACAATTTTTATTTCGCGATTGGCTGTATAAAAATTTTCCCGACCGTGCCGATAAAGTATGGCATTTGATTGGCAGCAGCCATGATGGTAAAGTAAATGACAGCCGCTGGGGCATTCGCATGCGTGGAGAAGGTGGTATTGCAGAAATGGTAAACATGCAATATAAAAAATATGGAAAGCTGTATGGTATGAACGAAGACAGGTGGGAACTGGATACAAGTATTTTCAGAAGGCCGGGTGAACAGGGGAAGTTGTTTTAGATTCCAAAAGCATAATTTCAACAAATAATTTATTTTCAAATGGCAAAAAGAAAATCACAGCTATCAATGTTGGATCATTCAAAAGCTAAGGTTAAACTATTGGAAAAATATCTTGAAAAATATTTGAATATCATTTCTAATGACGGGTTTACTAGCAAAATAAATATTTTTGACTTATTCTGTGGCGAGGGAATTTATGAAAATGAAGGGGAAGGAAGTCCAATAGCTATCCTAAAATGTTTAAAGGATTTACATTATATCAATAAGGCTAAAAATAAAAATATTCCATCCATTGATTTAATATTTAATGATAAAGACGAGTTTAAGATTGAAAAGCTAAAGGGAATTGTCGAAGAAAAAAAGTTGCATGAAAATGTTTTTGGTAAACTCTCGTTTCGTTCTAAAGATTACAAGAACATAATTGACAATCTATCAACATACATCAATAGTTTAAAAAATGAAAAAGCCTTTATTTTTATCGATCCATATGGATATAAAGAAATACGGGCAAGTGAAATCAAAAAGCTTTTAGCTTCAAAAAAATCTGAAATTTTATTGTTTCTTCCAACACAATTTATGTATCGCTTTGATGAAAGGGGCACCCCTCAAGCATTAATAGAAATTTTAGAAGAATTAGTTGATATGAAAGATTGGAAACCCAGTTTATCTGTTTACAGTTTTATAGAACAGTTTAAGGATGCACTTAAAAATTATTTAGGGAAGGATTTCTTTGTAGATACTTTTAGTATTGAAAAAAACGAAGCCACTGTTTTTTGTTTATTCTTTTTTTCAAGTCATATAAGGGGATTTGAAAAAATGTTAGAAACAAAATGGCAAATTGATGATGATGAAGGCAAAGGCTGGAGTTATGAAAAGACTGGAAATCTTTTTTCAAATTTTAAAACAAACCTATTAGAGCAGAAATTGATTACTTTACTTTCGACTGGCAATAAAGTTTATAATGGGATAGTTTATGAATACACTCTTCGTAGTGGCTTTTTACCTACCCATACTGTTGAAATTTTTAATTCGTTGCAAACTGAAGGCAAACTTGAAGTTACTACAGAAAAAGATGAAAAAGTTAGAAAAGGTGCTTTCTATATTAACTATGAAAACTATAAATCCTCACCTAAAAAAGTTTATTTTAAATTGAAATAATTATGGCACAATCAAACATCGAATGGACCGAAATGACATGGAACCCAACTACAGGCTGTAACAAGGTTTCAGCAGGTTGTAAGTTTTGTTACGCAGAAGTAATGACAAGGCGATTACATGCAATGGGAATTGAAAAATATAAAGATGGATTTAAAGTAAGAGTTCATGAAGATGCATTAAACATTCCTTATTCATGGAAAGGATCTAAAGTGGTTTTTGTAAACTCAATGAGTGACTTATTTCATCCCGAAGTTCCTTTGGAATTTATCCAAAAGGTTTTTGAAGTAATGAAAAATACACCTCAACATACTTACCAGGTTCTTACAAAAAGATCAGAACGATTAAAAGAATTACATCATTTATTAAACTGGACGAATAACATCTGGATGGGTGTTTCAGTGGAAGATAAAAGAGTAAAACATAGAATTGATGATCTCAGAAATACTAATGCTAAAATAAAATTCCTCTCCTGTGAACCCTTAATTGGCCCTCTTGAAAACATGAACTTGAAAAATATTGATTGGGCTATTGTTGGTGGAGAAAGCGGAAGAAAAGCAAGACCTATGCATGAGCTTTGGGTTTGGGATATAAAAGAACAATGCAGAGATCAGGAAGTAGCTTTCTTTTTTAAACAATGGGGAGGCATAAATAAAAAGAAGGCGGGAAGGGAACTTGCCGGAATGACGTATGATGAGATGCCTGTAATATAAAAATCGGCAATAAAATATTTAATCATCCTTGAAAATCGAAAATCGCATTTTGGATTTTCAGGGATAAATTTTTAGGTGTTATGTTAGAAGATAGAAAAACCAGAAGAATAATTTTTCAAAAGTTTTAAATAATTTAAAGAGTTCAAAAAATTCTTTTTGATTTAAACTGGCTTAAACTATTATTTTTTATGAATGAAGATTCCATACAGCTCAATGATGAACAAAATCTTAAAAATGAAAATGAATTTCTAAAAATTAAACTCATGCTGGAACAAGGTGCTGAGTTTGGAACTATTAAATCAGATAGTGAATTACCGGCCAGTGCAGAAAATGATTTTCTCAATTATATTATGACGTATGAGAAACAAGCGGCAGAAAGAAAAATGATAAAGGTTTTTGACAGAATTGAAAGGCCAACACATTTTAAGCCTGTGGCTGAAATTCAGGATAACGAAATAGATACTGCATGGAATGAACTGGATACTTATTTAAAAAAATATCATATTGATTTAGCAGTTTGCAGTCCGAACATAAGCAATAGAGAACTATACCGGTTTGCTACAGAAGAATTATTTAATTATGAGATGAACGATATTTTTATTCCAGGAGGCATGACCTGTTTTACTTATGATGAATTTTACCCGGATTATATTTATGATAATACAAGGACAGCTTTAGATGATTGTATTCAATGTATTTTAAAAAAGCAATCTTTCAACTGGATGCCCATGTTAAAAGCGGAAAATTTGCGCATCAATAATCATTATCCTCTTTCTGAAAAAGAATATATAAATATTATTAATCGCTTTAAAGAAGCTTATGAAGATATAAAACCGAATGATCTTACTGCTATTGATTGTGTGATTGATGATACCAATTGCCAGGTAAAAGGAACCTATGATGTAACGTTAGTTTTGCCATTGGAAGAAACTAATGTAAAAGGAAACTGGCTCGTTGAATTTACATGGAGGGAAGGTTATTGGGAAATTATAAATGTGCAAATAGAAGGAATTAATTTTTAAATGATGGTACAAGTAAAAAATATCGTTAGCTCAACTGTTTTATTCAATGCGCCCAGCCTTTTTTACGAATGTTGAATTATCCCGTCTTTTTTATAAATACGAGCGGAATTGAATAAGCATAAATTTATCAAACAAGGCAGAATACAGGCGTATTGTTATTCTTGATGGATAACCAAAATATTCTATTTTTACTTCCCTTAAAATAATACATGCCGATTATAGCAGAGAATATCAAATCATTTTTTCAATCTTTCAATTCAAATGAAATTATAAATTTTGAAAAGCTGCCTAAATCGGGAGGGGATAGAATTTATTTCCGCATTATTACCAGTGATAACTCTTACATCGCCACGTTCAATGAAAATATAAAAGAGAATACTGCTTTTCTTGAATTTACTAATCAGCTAAGAAAAATAAAAGCCCCTCTTCCTGAAATTTATAAAGTGCATCCTAATAAACAAATGTATTTACAGCAAGATTTTGGAAACAGCTCTTTACTAAACAAGCTTGAAGAAAACGGGCTGAATGATTATGTGTACAATCTTTTCAGAAAAAGCCTTAAGGAACTTGCATGGCTGCAGATTACCGGCGATAAGAATCTTAATTATAATTTTTGTATTACTTCAAAGGAATTCGGCAAGCAAGCCATAATGAGCGATCTGCTATATTTTAAATATTACTTTCTCGACCCGCTTAAAATTGCATACGACAAGGAAAAATTAATTGATGATTTTGAAGCATTAAGCACTTATCTCGATCATGTAAAAAATAAATATTTCATGTTTCGCGATTTTCAAAGCCGTAACATATTTATTAAAAATGATGAAGTACATTTTATAGATTACCAGGGCGGCATGAAGGGCGCATTGCAATATGATGTGGCGTCTTTACTTTGGCAGGCAAAAGCAAATTTGCCCGATGATTGGAAAAATTCTTTACTTAATTATTATATGGATTGCGTAGAAAATATTTTGAAACAATCCATAGACCGCACAAGGTTTATAAGTCAATACAACGGTTATGTGCTTATAAGATTGTTGCAGGTGTTGGGCGCTTATGGCTTCCGTGGCTTGTTTGAGCGTAAAGCGCATTTTTTAATAAGCATTCCTTTGGCGCTTACTAATTTAAAATGGTTTTTAGAAAATAAAGAAACCGGAATCGCTTTACCCGAATTTGAAAGAGTATTGCAATTGATTGTTCAAAATAATATTATTGATAAATTCAAACCTATACAAGCCAATGATAGTACTTCACTCATTGTAAAAATTAATAGTTTTTCTTATTTAAAAACCGGTTATCCCAATGATACAAATAATGGTGGCGGCTTTGTTTTTGATTGCAGGGGATTGATGAATCCCGGCCGTTTTGAAGAATTTAAAAATGTAACCGGAAGAGATAAACCTGTAATTGATTTTTTAGAACAACAAACAAAGATGCCGGAATTTTTAAACAGCGTTTATAATTTAGTAGATATATCTGTGGAGAATTATATCATGCGAAATTTTTCCTCACTAATGATCAGCTTCGGCTGTACAGGCGGCCAGCACAGAAGTGTGTATGCGGCAGATGCACTTTCGCGGCATCTGCGAAATAAGTTTAAAGTAAAAATAGATTTGCATCATATTGAACAAAATATTCATGAGCAAAAATAGCCTAACCTCATCTACCCAGAGCCAATCAGAAAGTAGAGAAACTTCTAACCTAAGTTCCCCCTTCGGGAGTGAGGGTGCTAAAGCAATGATCTTTGCTGCCGGCCTGGGCACTCGTTTGAAACCCTTTACTGACAGGCATCCCAAAGCGCTTGTTGTTATAAACGGTAAAACTTTATTGCAAAGAAATATTGAATATCTGGCAAAATTTGGTATTAAAGATGTAATTATTAACGTTCATCATTTTGCTGATCAGATAAAAAAAATAATTAAAAAAACCAATGGATTCGGAAGTAATATTTCTATTTCTGATGAAAGCGATAGGGTATTGGAAACCGGTGGAGGATTAAAAAAAGCAAGCTGGTTTTTTGATAAAAGCAATCTCCCTTTTGTAGTACTGAATGTAGATGTGCTTACCAATTTGGATTTGAATGAAATGATGGAACAGCATAAAAATTTAAATCCACTCGCTACCCTGGCAGTAACTACCCGGCATACTTCGCGCTATCTTTTATTTGATGAAATACCCAACCTGTGCGGATGGAAAAATACAAAAACCGGCGAGCAAAAAATAAGCCGTGATGCTGATCAGTTTTTTGAAAAAGCCTTCAGCGGCATTCACATTATTTCTTCAAAAATATTTTCATTAATGAAAATGGAAGGTAAGTTTTCTATGATTGACGCCTATCTTGAATTGGCTAAAACTCAAGTCATTGCTGCATTTGATCACAGCAATACCAAGTTTATTGATGTAGGAAAACCTGAAAGTATTTTAAAAGCTGAGAAAATGTTTCGCTAAATTTTTATTATAGTAAAAAATGTTAACCCCTCTCGATATTACTTCTTACCAAACAATTCACTTTTAGGAACTACTTTTACTTTGTCTTTATTTTTTAAAGTTTTTGAAACTACATCATAAGGGCCGGTTACTACTTCATCGCCTTGTTTTAATCCATCAGTAACTTCTATATCGTTAATATCCTGTATTCCTGTTTTTACGATTTGTTGTTTTACGGTGCCATCCGGTTGCACTATAAAAACTACTTCTTCCAAATCATTATCTGTTGAGGAAGCATCAGTAGTGGCAGGTTGGTTGTCGTTATTTGTCATTGCCATTTTATTGTTGCCGGTAGAATCATTTTTTTCGCGGGTAGTAACTGAGTTGATAGGTATGGATAAAACGTTAGTATGCGTTCTCGTTTGTATATCAGCGCTGGCGCTCATTCCCGGCCTGAAGGGAAAATTTTTTTTGCTTTTGTGATTAATTAAATCTTTATAAGAAGCAGGCGATAATCTTATATACACTTTATAGTTTGTTACATCAGTACTGGTGGTGGTTGAAGCATCATTTTGTGTGGCTGCTCCATTATTACTGCTGGCAATTTGTGTAACAACGCCGGCAAATTTTCTATCATTATATGCATCCACTTCTACATTAGCGCTATCGCCCAAGTGAACTTTGGGAATATCATTTTCACCCACGTCCACTCTTACTTCAATCTTACTCATATCGGCAATGTGCATCATATCCGTTCCTGCCATCATGGAGCTTCCCACTACTCTTTCTCCTTTTTTTACATTGAGCAAATCCACAACCCCATCCATGGGAGATACCAAAGTGGCAAGACTTATATCTTTATTAGCCTTTGCCAAAGCTGCTTTTGCGCTTTGGACTCCCGCCTGGCTTGCATTAATTCCTTGTTTGGCTGCATTATAGTTAGCAAGAGCGGATTTATAAGCAGCTTCCGCGGTATTAAATTCATTGCCTGAAATTACTTTTTCATCATACAATTGCTTTTGCATGTCATAAGTTTTTTTCGCTTCATCAAGCTGCGCCTGCATAGCGCCAATAGATGCCTGCACATTGGCAAGCTGCGCCTGCTGCTGGTTTACAATAGCAGCAGCCTGATCTCTTTGTGTTGCATAAATATCACCATAGATGCGGGCCAGCACTTGCCCTTTTTTTACGCTGTCGCCTTCTTCCACATTCAGCTCTACAATTTCGCCCGAAATATCCGGGCTCATTTTTACTTCCACTACCGGGTATATTTTTCCGCTGGCATTTACGGTTTCTACAATGGTGCGCTTAGCAACTTTTTCAGCAGTAACTTTTACTCCTTCATTTTTTCCGAGCACGCCGGCTTTCTTAAGTATTATCAATACAATAATTAATGCTACTAAAGAAATGATGATCCATTTTAAAGTTTTATTCATATAAAAGCCTCCCCAAGCAATTTATTTTTTTAAAAAATTATTTTTTTGCATTACGTTTTTATTTCAAAAGATAGCTTTCGTTTTATTATTCCTTTGCTTCTTCATTTTATTTGTATAAAAAAATTTATTTAAAATCTGTTGCCAATTTTAATCCTTGTCCTTTATAAAATTCAAGCACCTTCATTTTAAATACATAGTCAAACTGGTTGGAAACATATTGAAGTTTCGCCTGGAATAATTTATTTTGATCGGTTAATAATTCAAGTGTGCCCAACATTCCCACATTAAATCTCTTGCTGGCAAAGTCGTAGCTTTGCTGCGCCGCATCCACTTGTTTTTGTGATGAATTAAATTTTTCCAGCGCAACAACAGCCGCATTATACGCCTGGTAAATATCTTGTTTTAAAGTTTGATTATCCAATTGTATTTGATATTGCAATGTCCTCACATTTAGTTTAGCTCTTTGATAATTGGCTTTCGATTGCCAGCCATTAAAAATTGGAATCGAAAGACTAAGTCCAACAGATTGCCCGAAATTGTTACTGAACTGCGTGCCCAAAGGATCAGAAGTAATGTAACCGTTTTTGCCGCCGGTTGTAAATAAAGGTTTTTGCACATCAATAAAACCGCCATTGCCATCGGGTATTACAAGGCCGCTGGGCGCATAGCCATTAGGGATTTGCGAATAAGTTGGCGTACGAAAATATCCATAATTGGTTCCTAAACTTCCATAGGCAGAAATGCTGGGATATAATAATCCCTTTGCAGCTAATGAATTTTTTTGCGCCGCTTTTAAATTATATTCATTCACTCTTTGCTGCGGAAGATTGGCTAACGCTAATGCATAAACGCTTTCGGGCTGCAGTTCTGCAATTGGCTCCAATGGAATTTTATCTGCGGGTGGTTCTTCAATTTCAAAAGGAGCGCCTGCATCTAAATTCATGTAAGATTTTAAAACATATTTCGTTTGAGTAACATTGCCCGTTGCTGTAATTAAATTAGCGCTGTCGCTGGCAAGCTGCGCTTCTATTTCCACAGCATTCAGTTCTGGCAAGGCTTGCGCCTTTACCTGTTTGTTTACAATATCTAATTGCGAAAGAGAAAGCTTTACCTGTGCATCGGCAATTTGCTCCTGTTCTATTGCAAGCAATACCTGCAGGTAAGAATTAGCTACGGTTAATGCAATATCATTTTTAAGCTTATCAGTAGCGGCCTTTGCTGCCATGAACGACCATTCATTTGCGAGGATGGTATTTTTTTTAGAGAACCAGTTAAATATCTCAACACTTGATTGAAGATTTAATCCTATCTGGAAAAAGTTTTGGTTTTCTAAAATCCCTGTAGAAGGATTTTGTGATTTACCAAAGCGGTATCCTTCGTTGTTGCTCAAGTTGGCAGAAGGTATTTGCGACAACTTACTTTGCTTGTAAGTAATGCCCGCAAGCTGCGCCTGTATTTCATTTTGCTTTATAGAAATATTACTATCCAGTGCATATTGCACACATTTTTGCAAGCTCCATTTTTCCTGAGCCTGGGCAATTATAGTAATTAGTGAAAAAAAGATAAACAATTTTATTTTACAACACATTTGGCAAAAATAATGATTTGAAAATTTATTCAGGTTGGGTAAGTATAAATGGTATTGATAAAAGTGAATTAATTGATAAAAATAAATTTTTTATGTTACATTAATCTTCTAGAAAATATTTTTTTTTAAAGTTTGAAACTTTAGATAAAGTAGCAGAAAAATAAAATGGTTTAATATGAAATGAATAATCAGTTTTTTTATAGCTGATAAGGATTAACAATAACTAATCCTTCGATATTTGAAAAATCTGAATTGTTATGGGTAAGTAAAGTAAGTTGCATCTCAATTGCAGTTGCAGCAATAATTGCATCAGGTAATTTGCATCGCTTATTCTTACGTATTTCAATAGCTTTTAAAAAATGCTTTTTCCAAATCTTCAATTAAATAATCCGCTTCTTCGAGGCCAATATACATTCTCATTTTTCTATGATCAGGGTTAGATGGATCAAACTCATTTTTCTTTATGGAAGCGCATCCCGGAATAATTAAAGATTCATGGCCACCCCAGCTCACTGCCATCAATATGTGTTGTAATGATTCACAAAATTTTTCAACCTGTTCAATAGTGTTTGCTTTTATTGTAAAAGAAATCAATCCACATGCGCCGCTCATTTGTTGCTTTGCTAATTTGTATTGAGGGAAATCTACATCAAAAGGAAAAACAACTGATTCAATTTTCTCATGTTGTTTTAAATAGTTTACAATTTTAAGTGTTGTATCCGAAATTTTTTCAAGCCTAATTTTTATTGTTCTTAATCCGCGAATCATCAGCCATGCATTAAATGGTGTAGCGCCGATTCCCATATTCATATATTCGCTGTTGAAAATTTTTGTCATCATTTTTTTTGTGCCGCATAAAACGCCCGCCACCACATCGCTGTGGCCGTTGATATATTTTGTTGCGCTTTGCAACACCATGTCAATTCCATATTCTATGGGTTTTTGATACAAAGGAGAACAATAACTGTTATCGCAAATAGTTAATAGATTTTTTTCTTTGGCAAGCTTTGAAACTTCTTTTAAATCCTGCAAATAAAAGTTCCAACTGTTTGGTGTTTCTAAATAAATAATGGTTGTGTTTGGTTCAATTGCATTTTTAAAATTTTCAATTTCCCTTCCATCTACATAAGTTGTAGTTACATTAAATCGTGGTAAAATATCATTGAATAATTTTTGCGCCCACGAATAAGGTTTATCAACAGATACAATATGATCGCCGCTTTTTACATTTGCAAATACGGCTGCAAAAATAGCGCTGGCGCCACTGTTGAAAACAAGCGCATCTTCAGCGCCATCAAGCGCTGCAAGCTTTTGAGCTAAAATTTTTACCGTAGGATTATTGCCGCGACTGTAAATAAAAGCTGAGGCTTCATCTTCAAAAGCTTTTCTGAAATCATCTACTTTTTTAAAAGAAAAATTGCTTGTTTGAATAATCGGAGGTGAAACGGCATTGAAATATTTTTCACGTTCTTCGCCCAATTCATTCAGGATATATGATAGTTCCATTTATTGATCAATTGCTTTTTTATTTGTGATGAATTTTGCAATAAAATAAATTATCATAAAACATGCTAACACCAATAGGCCAATCAGCGCAGCGTAATTATTATTTTTATAATCTGCTGCAATGCTGATTCCCACAAAGGTATAAGCTGCAATAAAAATAATCGGCAACAAAGGATATAACTTCATCATAAAAATTCCGCTATCATTCAGATAAGATGTTTTTTTACGAATGATAAAAATGCTTCCTGCAGAAAAAACCATTCCGAAACAATCGAGAAAAATAGTAAAGCTTAAAATCGTATCAAATTCTTTTGCCCAAAAAATAATTACAACACACATTGCCGAAAAAACACTCAGCGAAGTTGTAAGCGCTTCTGTTTTTGGATTTCTTTTTTTAAATGAAGGAGGTAAAATTTTATCTTCACTCATCGCAGCCATTACTCTGGGATTGCTCATCAGCAAAACATTTACATAAGCCAATACACTTAAAAAAAGTAAGATGGATAAAATCCGTTCTGCATTTATGCCAAATACTTTTGAAGCCATTATTGCAGCAATATTTTTACTGGTTTTTAATTCTTCAAACCCGATCACTTTTACATAAGCATAATTGATTAAAAGATATAAAATAATAATGATGGCGATTCCTAAAAATATGGCACGTGGAATTGTTTTTTGTGCATTACGAACTTCACCGCCCAAATTAATAGTTTGCTGATAACCGCCATAGGTAAAGCTTACAGCCACAAGCCCCACTCCAAATGCTTTTAAATATTGAGTGAATGCCATCGAGTGTTGTGATGCCGGCGCAAGAACTGAAGCATCAGCGTGTGTAGCAAAAAATAATGGGCTTATTAATAAAATTACCATTGTTATTTTAATAACGGTTAATACATTTTGCGTGCGTGCGCTCATTTTTAATCCTAATAAATTCACTCCAAAAAATATGATGATAGCTGCAATTGCAATGGTGATTTGAATGGTTTGCAAATGAATTGCATTGACTGAAATGTGCATCCATGCAGGGTTTTGAGAGAGCGGAATTAAAATTCCGGTAATATATTCTGCGCCAACTAATGCTACTGCTGCAAGCGATGCAGCATTGGATACAAGTATAATGCAGTTAATGGCAAATGCAATAGAAGGATGATAAGCGTAGGCAAAAATTTTATAATAACCGCCGGTAACGGGCAACCGGCTTCCTATTTCAGCATAAGTGAGCGCGCCGCAAAAAGCAACTATGCCTCCCGCAATCCACGCACTAAAAAAAATAAAAGGGCTGCTGACCGATTGCGCAACATTTACCGGCGTTCTGAAAATTCCCATGCCTATTACAAGGCTTACCATAATTATAGTAAGATCGAAAAGCGAAAGCTGCCGCAATGGTTTCATTTCGGGAAGATAAAAAATATTTGTGGTTACATTTGCGTTTTGTAAGTCTTATGAAATTAAAGAAATTACTGTTAGCGTTAATCCCTTTGTTGAATACGGCTTTGGCGCAAAATACATTTCAACCTGATTCTTCTGTTACGCTTCAAAATATAATTGTAAATGCTTATGAAAATAACAGCCGGCTTATTGATGTGCCCGCTGCAATAAGTTTGGTAAATAAAACAGATCTCAATCGTTTTAATAATGCAAGTATTTTATCTGCCATGAATAATAATCCTGGGGTAAGAATGGAAGAGCGCTCGCCGGGAAGTTATCGCTTAAGCATTCGCGGTAGTTCGCTTCGTTCGCCTTTTGGTGTAAGAGATGTAAAAATTTATTACGATGGAATTCCTTTTACCGATCCCGGTGGCAATACTTATTTAAACCAACTGGGTTTTTATAACATTCAATCTATTGAAATAATTAAAGGCCCCGGCAGCAGCATGTATGGCGCAGGAACTGGCGGCGTTTTATTAATTAGAAACGATGCGAATGCTTTTCATGCGGGCGCTTCGGTTAATTATATTTATGGAAGTTATAATTCAAATAATATAAATGCTAACGTTCGTTTCGGCACAAATGATTCGCACAATATTATCAATTACCAACATCAGACAAGCGATGGATACCGCGACCACACTGCATTGCGGCGCGATGTAGTTACATGGGATGTGGTAACAAAAACAAATGATAAAACAGAATTGCAAGCGCATTTTTTATATGCTGATTTATATTATCAAACTCCCGGAGGGCTCAATATTAAACAGTATGATTCTATTCCAAAAGCTGCAAGACCGGCTGCTGGCGGCTTTCCCGGTGCAATACAAACTAAAGCTGCTATCTATCAAAAAACTTTTTTATCGGGGTTTAGTTATCATCATCAATATAATGATAAATGGAAAAATACTACTTCTGTTTACGGCGCATATACTGATTTAAAAAATCCAACTATCAGAAATTATGAAGTAAGAACAGAGCCGCATTTCGGTGGACGAACTATTTTTCAATACAATAAAAAAATAAATAACGCTGTGCTCACATTTAATGCAGGCGCAGAATTTCAGCAAAGTTTTAATACACAAAGAGATTATAAAAACAATAACGGCGAAAGTGGATTGCTGCAAATTGATGATCAGATTTTGAACAACCAGGGATTTATTTTTATTGAAGGCAATCTTCAATTAACGCATGGATGGCTGATTACAGCCGGCGCAAGTGTTAATAAATTTGGTTTAAATTTTACGCAACTTTCCGATACACCGCCAACACATGAGATACGCCATTTTAATAATGAATTTACTCCGCGTGTTGCATTGCTGAAAGAGATTAGTAAAAATGTTTCTTTTTATGGAAGTATTGCAAAAGGTTTTTCATCGCCGACAGTTTCAGAATTATTGCCTTCAACAAATGTATTCAACAATTTATTGCAGGCAGAAAGCGGCATGGATTATGAATTGGGGGCAAAAGGAAGTTTGCTGAACAATAAATTATATTTTGATGTAAATGCTTTTTTTTACAGATTAAAAAATGCAATTGTTCAATTGCAAAATTC
>JAICZH010000114.1 GCA_025933775.1 Chitinophagaceae bacterium | reverse complement strand
GCAATAGCAGGCGATATTTCATTATTTCATGATGGCACTGTAAATAGCAAAGATGGTTCTGGCCTTAACTGGGGAATAGCGCTTTCCAATCTTGGTTCCAAAATTTCTTATACCAACGATGCATCCGAAAAAGATTTTATTCCGGCAAATATGGGTTTGGGAGTTGCTTATGTAAAAGCTTTTGATGAAAGTAATAAAGTTACTTTTGGATTAGATGTAAATAAACTTTTAGTGCCCACTCCTCCGCTGCTGGGCGATACTACTGGCCTCATTGCATATCACAACAAAAGTGTAGTAAGCAGTTGGTTCAGTTCTTTTGGAGATGCGCCCGGGGGCTTTAGTGAAGAGCTAAAAGAATTTCAAATATCTGTAGGCGCAGAGTATTCTTACAATAATCAATTTGCTTTCAGGGCAGGATATTTTTATGAAAATCCGCAAAAAGGAGATCGCCAATATTTTACCTTGGGCGCCGGATTGAATTATAATATGATTGGTTTAAATTTTTCTTATCTCGTTCCTTCAGGAAATGGAGTGAACCGAAATCCTTTATCCAATACGCTTCGCTTTAGCATTATTTTTAATCTGGATAAATCAACAGCAGCAGGAACAGGAACTACAACGCAATAATTAAAAAATTAAAAAATTAAAAATGAAAACATCTCCGGCTTAGTGAGATGTTTTTTTATGCCTATTTTTAACGGTATATTTTTATTTTAAAAAAAATTTACTTTATAAATAACAATCATTAATCAATCATGTCATTCAGAATAGGATTTGGAATTGACTTTCACCAATTGGTTGTCGGAAGAGATCTATGGATTGGCGGCATACAACTTCCACATACAAAAGGCGCGCTGGGCCACAGCGATGCCGATGTATTGCTTCACGCCATTTGCGATGCATTGCTGGGTGCGGCATGCCTCGGCGATATTGGAACGCATTTCCCTGATGGTGACACCGCATTTAAAAACATAGATAGTAAAATACTTTTGAAAAAAACTTTTCAGCTTATCGGCGAAGCCGGTTATAAAATTGAAAATATAGATTCAACGGTTTGCCTCGAACAACCCAAAATAAAACAATACATTCCGCAGATGCAAAAAGTTATTGCCAGCATTCTTTCTTTAAATGAAAACACAGTTTCAATAAAAGCAACTACATCAGAAAAAATGGGCTTTGTAGGCAGAGAAGAGGGGATAGCTGCTTATGCTACCGCCTTACTTATTTCTATTAATAATTAATACAACTTTATTTTTTTAAATTAATGCATCATTATCTTTGCCGTCATGCATGAAGTGGAAATAAAAATCATTAATACATCAGCAAACGATTTGCCTCAATATGCAACCGCGGGCGCTGCCGGTATGGATATTAGAGCCGCTTTGAACCATTCTGTTACATTACAACCTTTGGAAAGAACGATGATACCAACGGGAATTTTTTTGGAAATCCCTTTGGGCTATGAAGCTCAAATGCGCCCCCGAAGCGGGCTGGCACATAAGCAAGGCATTACCTGTTTAAATTCTCCGGGAACTATTGACAGCGATTACCGCGGCGAACTAAAAGTTATTCTTATT
The DNA here is from genome assembly GCA_025933775.1 of Chitinophagaceae bacterium. Classification (GTDB taxonomy): domain Bacteria; phylum Bacteroidota; class Bacteroidia; order Chitinophagales; family Chitinophagaceae; genus Ginsengibacter. The sequence goes on along the minus strand of JAICZH010000114.1, from coordinate 6,719 downwards.
AATTTATCATCGCAGCCACAAACGATAAACAATGGCGAGCGAATAGCGCAACTCGTAATATCGAAAGTGGAAAGAGCATTATGGAAACCGGCAGAGCAATTGGAAACCTCATTGAGAGGTGAAGGAGGTTTTGGACATACGGGAAAGATTTAATTTTTTATACAAAAAGTAATAATGAAATATTTGATTACAATAATTAGCGGTATCATTTTAGTGTATTCAATCAGCAGTTGCAGATCAACAAAAAAACTACAAACAGCAGTGAACAGAAAAGATACCCAATTGGTAATTACTACTACGCCGCTAAAAAACGATTCTTTAACAGGCGCTAACGATATTTTAAAATCACTTCAAAAAAATAAAATAAATTTTACCACTTTTTCTGCAAAAATAAAAGTAGAGTATGAAGATTATAAAGGCAAGCAACCAGACGTTATTGCATTTATACGATTATACAAAGACAGTGTGATGTGGGTTTCCATCAATGCCACTTTTTTAAGCTTTGAAGCTTTTAGAATTCTTATCACTAAAGATTCTATTATTATTTTAAATAAATTAAATAAACAGGTAGAACATCATTCATTCAATTACATTGAAGATATTGCCAATATTCCATTAAACTTTTCAACTTTGCAAGACCTCATCATTGGCAATCCCATTTACATTGGCGATAGCATTGTATCATACCGGCAAACTGAAAATCATATTTTAATAGGAACCGTGGGCCAGTTTTTCAAAAATCTTTTAACCATATCGGCCGATAATAATCTTTTAGAAAGAAGCAAACTTGACGATATTGATGTAGTGCAAAATCGTACTGCAGATTTAAGTTATGGAAGCTATGAAAAAAATAATACATTTTATTTTGCCACCTATCGCGAAATAACGGTTGCAGAAAAAACAAAAGTGGATATTAGTTTAAACTATAAGCAATATGAGTTTAACAAGGATTTATCATTCCCATTCAGCATTCCAAAAAATTATAAAACAAAATAAACGTTACTTTTAAAAATGGTTACTGCATTCATTTAATACATCAGCTTTCTGCATCATTTTTACGTTTTATTTTTATTAAAAAAAGTTACCAATGCAAAAGTTACTTGTAACAGCCACCCTGTTTCTTTCTTTTATTTTTAATGCAATGGCACAGCAGCCGGAAGATAAAAACGCTTTGCAACAACAGCGCGAACAACTGAAAAAAGAAATAGATGAAACTGAAAAAGCGCTTAACGAAACCCGGAAAACAGCCAAAGTAAATATAGGCCAGCTTTCATTAATCAATAGAAAAATGGACTTGCAGGGAAATGTAATTGATAATATAAATCATGAAATAAGAAATCTTAATGACAACATTTACCTGGCTCAAAAAGAAGTGAATAAAATGAGCCGGATTTTAGATACGCTAAAACAAGAATATGCCAATAGCATGGTATATGCTTATAAAAGCCGGAGCAATTATAATTTTTTAAATTTTATTTTTTCCGCATCCAGTTTTAATGACGCCATAAAAAGAATTGCGTATTTAAAATCTTACAGAAGCTATCGCGAAATGCAGGCAGAAAATATTTTAAAAACACAAGACATGCTTTCCGATCGCATTAAAATTTTATCAGGAACCAAAATAAAAAAAAACCAGGCATTGCAGGAGCAGGATAAAGCTATGGAGCAACTTCAAAAACAGCAAGAAGAAAAAAAATTAATTGTAAATAAATTAAAAGGACGGCAAAAGGAATTAACCGCACAGGTAAATGCAAAAAGAAAACAGGATGCTAAATTAAAAAATATGATAACCGCAATGATACGGCGCGAAATTGAAGCGGCAAAAAGAGAAAAAGCGCGATTAGCAGAATTGAATAAAAATAATTCGAATACAAAAACTACTACCAATAATAATACACGAGCTACAAAACCTGCCAGTAAATCTGCTGAAAGTGTGCTCGTAAGTTCAGAAGCCGATAAAGAACTGAATGCAAGTTTTGAAACAAACCGCGGTTCGCTTCCATGGCCTGCTTCAGGGTTTATTATTGCTCATTTCGGAGCCAATAAATTGCCCGGCGGAATTGATTATGATAACCCGGGCGTAAGCATTGGCGTAAAAGTAGGCGAGCCTGTAAAAGCAGTTTTTAATGGCGAGGTAACATTGGTTAGTTATATGGAAGATAAGCAAGTGGTATTTATAAAGCATGGAAAATACTTTACTGTTTATAGTAATCTCGCTTCTGCAAATGTGCAAAAAGGTGATAATGTAAAAACCGGCCAGTTGATTGGCAGAGCCGGCGCTAATGATGACGGGCAAGGCCAGGTTGATTTTATTTTAATGAAAGAAAATAACAATGTAAATCCGGAACAATGGCTCAGGCATTAATCTTATCTTCATCGGAAGTTTTATAAATAAAAAACTCCGGGAATGCCGGAGTTGAAAGAATCATTTTAATATTTATTTTTTTACATTCACCGTAATTGCATCCGATAATTTATTTCCATACGAACGATGAATGCCATCAGCAAATTGCAAAGCAAGTGTATGTTTACCCGGTGATAAATTAATCGTTGCTTCTTTTTGTGCATTGCCAAAATGCAGATGGGCGCTGTCTTTCGGCACCACTACTCCCGCAGGTGTTGAATCTCCCGCATCAATTAATAAATGAAAATGACCGGAGTTAGGTTTTATTTCTCCGGCAGAATCAACAGAAATATTTTCTGCGCCCATTTCTACTTTCAATGGCGATGAAACAGTTTGCCCGTTTTTTAAATTTTTAAAAAAAACTTTTGCTCCCGAAGGAATTTCGGGAAGCGGATCTATTGCAGTGTTGTTCATTGCAGCATGCGATGTATCTGCATTCATGTTGGTTGAATCAGAAGTTGCAGTTTGATTGCCTGTTCCCGAATTACAGGAAATTAATCCAATTAGCAATATGGCCGGAATGCCAATAAATTTTTTCATTGTTTTATTATTTTAAAATTTTTATTATAAAAATTAAATATCCCGAAATTGATACATTTTATCGTCATAAGAAAATAAAAATTTTTCAAACGAAGAAGTAAAACCAGATAATCATGGGCCATTTTCATATGTTATAATTATAAATTAACTGCGTATAGCCGTTACCGTTAGTTACACGGTGCGATAATTATTTCGCCATGTCACTTTCATTTGGTTCATCTTCAGTATAGTTGGGTTCATTTAATTGTATTACTCTTTTTGCCTGCTTGTTTCTTACTCTCATATTTAATAATTCTACTAAAAATGAAAAAGCCATACCGAAATAAATATAATTTTTTAAATGAAGATCTTCTGCTTTTTCTGAATCCCAGCCTTCAATAACAAGGCTTAGACCAATCATAACCAAAAATGAAAGCGCCAGCATTTTAAGCGTTGGATGTTTATGAATAAAACCGGCGATTTTAGGGCTGAATAAAAACATTATGATTAGTGCAATCACAACGGCTGCAATCATTATCTCTACATGTTTTGCCGTGCCGCCTGCAGTAATAATACTGTCGAATGAAAAGACCATATCAACTAACATTATTTGAACAACAGCCTGGGTAAAACTGAAATTTTTTTGCTTTCCTTTTTGTTCATGCAAATTTTCGCCTTCCAACTTTTGATGTATTTCATGCACCGATTTATAAATAAGAAAAATACCGCCGGCAAGCATTACGAGGCTTGCAAGATCGAAACCTTTTTCAAATATGGTAAATACAGCTTTGCCTTTTTGTGATAAAAGCCAACCCAATCCAAGCAACATAATACTTCTCACAATCATACCTTGTATAATCCAGAACAGGCGCGCTTTTTTATGTTTGTTTTCAGGAAGGCGATTAATGATAATGCTTACGAAAATTACATTATCAATTCCTAAAACAATTTCAAGTATTACTAAAATGAAAAAACTTATAATGCTGTCGCTCGTAAATAAATAATCCATTATTTTATTTTATGAAAACGAAATTAGGTAAATGATTTACAAATATTTTTTACAATGGAAGGGCCTTCATAAATAAATCCCGTCCAAACCTGCACCAGCGCAGCACCTGATGCAAATTTTTCTTTAGCATCTTCTGCAGTAAAAATTCCACCGCTGCTTATTATCGGAATTTTTCCATTTGTTTTTTCAAAAATATAATTGGTAATTGATGTTGATTTATCTGAAAGCGGTTTGCCACTTAAACCGCCTGCTTCATCAATTTTATTTTTTTGTGAAATTAAATTATCGCGGCTTATAGTTGTGTTGGTTGCTATTAATCCATCCAAATTTATTTCAATTGCCAAATCAATAATATCATCCAATTCATTTGGTAAAAGATCAGGAGAAATTTTTAATAATAAAGGTCGTTGAACTTTTTTTGTTTGATTTAAATTTTGCAAATGCAATAAAATTTTTTGTAAAGAATCTTTTTGCTGCAAATCGCGCAGGCCGGGCGTATTGGGCGAGCTTACATTCACTACAAAATAATCAACCACATCATATAAAAGATTAAAACAAATTTCATAATCTTTCCATGCATCTTCATTTGGCGTATTTTTATTTTTACCAATGTTGCCACCAATAATTAATTTATTTATTGAATTTATTTTTGATTTATTTTTTTTAATTTGAAATTTTTTTAATCGCTCTGCAATTACTTTGGCGCCGTCATTATTAAATCCCATCCGGTTTATAATTGCTTTATCTTTTGGCAAACGAAACAATCTTGGTTTAAGATTTCCATCCTGCGGCAAAGGGGTTACCGTTCCAACTTCAACAAAGCCGAAACCCAGCAGAGAAAGCTCTTTCAAATACTTTGCATTTTTATCAAAACCTGCAGCAAGCCCAACCGGATTTGAAAATATTAAACCAAAATATTTTCTTTCAAGCGCTGTTTCATTTGGTATAAATTTTTTTTGAATAAAATTTTTTACAACAGAAATTTTGCAAAAAAACTTTAGTGCATTCATTGAAAAATAATGCACCTTTTCAGCATCAAACAAAAATAAAAAGTTGCGAAGCAGCCTGTACATAATGGCTGCGAAGATAATTTAAAGTGAAAGCAAATTGACAATGTGCAATAAGCAATATGCAATTGACAATTAAAAAACTAAAAGTTTTGAAAATAATATAATTAAACGGCAGTTGTTGTCTGCCTTTCTCCTTTTTTGATTTCTTTTTCTTCAATTGAAGTTAAAGAAAGCTCAATTGTAATTGTGTTTTTTATTAAAGAAGCTAAGCTTTCAGGGCTTTCTGTTTTAGAAACATAAATTTCGTTTGGGGCTGATGTCAAAATACTGGTGTAATTCACCATTGTTGGGTTACTTTGTATTTCTACAATCATAGACATGAAATAATTTGATTTTGTAAAATTAAAATTAAATTATTTATTATCCAAACTCTCATGACTCCATCCCTCAAAAGTTCTATTGTCTTGTATTGCAGTTTGAGTTACCGGAGGCATGTTTGGTGCAACTTGTACCTGCATTGTGTTTTTTGTTAAATGCCCCTTTGAAATAAATACATCTGTACCGCCATCAATACTTTCAATTAATGAACGTCTTACACTATAGACTGCTTGATTGTTGTCACCTAAAATAGCATTAGGATTAAACAGTGTGTTTATATCTAATTCTTTATATATACTATCATAAATATTTTTAATAATCGAATAAAAATCCATTGTTGGTGTTTCAACATGTAACCCAAGGCCTCTGGCTTCTCTTCTAAAAATAGGATAATCATGACTTCCACTATCCGAACATAGAAAATTTATTATTTTGGTCATTTTATCAGGTTCTTCACCAAAATGCTTTTTAAGTAAATTGGTTGCTAGCATTTGAATCTGTTGTCGTGAACGAAAAACGTTACCAATAACAATCGGATGTATTTGATTTGATAGAGCAAGAAAAATTTTAGATAATTCAACTTCGTCTTCAATTTTTAATTCCTGTTTTGCATATTCAAAGTATCCTTTTAGTGATTCAACACTAACAGGGACTCTTGCCTGCGGGTTTTGAGGGAATGCTGGATTTTGAGGATTTAAATGGGTATTTAAAGTAGGATCAATCGGGCCTAAAGTAGCTTGTTTGGTCATAACAATATTATCAGCACCAAGTGAAATTAATGTACCCGCACTTCGTGCTTTAGATGGAATAATCACTTCATAATTATTGCAAAATTGCCTTAAAAGATTTATTAAGCTCCAAGCAGCCATTGTATCACCACCTCTTGTATATAGGTATACAGTGATTTTATCCGGTAAGTTAAATTTGTCAAGGTGATTTAAAAACATGTCATGCACCTCAGGAGAAATTTGTGTCTCCATTCCAGGTTTGTCGCCAGTGATATAGACAAGTAGTTTAGATTTTCTATCTTCTTCAATTTGTTTATATTGCTCAATTCTGTCTTTCAGCATTTTAAAAATTTTGGTTGAATAAAAGTTACAATTATAATGTAATTGCATTGAATTCCTAAATTGTTTTTAATAAGCATAGCAAAAAAAATAAATACAGTAACTTTAGCCACATCGAGCCTGTTATGGCTGCCGTTACGTGGGTCAAAATAAAACAATTCACAACTCACTATTCTGTATCATATCTATCCACGCTTTCAATGCCGGGAAGTTTTTTTAAATTTTCTACCAGGTCTTCAAGTTCATCTTTATCGTGAACATATACTTTTATATTTCCTTCAAAGAGTCCTTCTTTTGCTTCGATGGTAAGTGCATTGATATTTATTTTCATG